>NZ_WIWH01000100.1:0-750 GCF_009600035.1 Pseudomonas sp. FSL R10-2964
GAGATGTCTCGTGGGCTCGGGTGGCGTCTGTCCGGCTGTTTCCGTCGTCTTCGACGCCGGTTTATCAGAGCGGCTAAGGCCGCTCTGGAATCAGCTTTCAGCTGCCCAAAGCAGGCTGCGTTACCATGCGTTTTTTCGCCTGGGAGCAGCCCAATGCAGCGCATAGCAAAACCCTCTGATTACGTCCTGCAGGACATCCTCGGCAGATCGCATTACGTGCTGCCCTGGGAGGACAAGCTTTGCCCTGGTAATCCAACAGACGATCCAGAGTCAGGAGCAGTTGCTTACAACAAGCACATGCTTGAGAGGGCCCACAATGGCGGCACAGCCCTCGTAGAGGATCCTGTGTCGGACGCTGTGGATTTGGCGTTAAAAACGCCTGGAGAGGCTTACAGGGCCCTTGCCGATGATATTTCTGCGGCATATCTCGGCAGATATCAATTCAGGACTGATGATTTGGATTCTTGGCCAGCTGAGACTAAATCTTTGCGCGCTGCGCTCGTCTTCTCGAATGACGCCATTCGTCAGCTCTCTGCGAAACAGGTCATGGCTCTGCGATTTAGAGCCACTCAGGCCTGACGCGCTTCGCTTGTCCCCTCGACCTCCGTACGTGAACAAGTTCTCGCACTCCGATCGAGGCCATTCCCGCCACTGAAGAAATTTCCCAGGTCAGGGGCCGCGACCCCGGCTCGGCGTGACGCGCTTTACCGTCGCGCTGAACGGAGTCCCGGGCGAAGCGAACCCTTGGCC
>NZ_WIWH01000101.1:0-811 GCF_009600035.1 Pseudomonas sp. FSL R10-2964
CAGTGAAATCGAGTAGGACGGAGCACGAGAAACTTTGTCTGAATATGGGGGGACCATCCTCCAAGGCTAAATACTACTGACTGACCGATAGTGAACTAGTACCGTGAGGGAAAGGCGAAAAGAACCCCGGAGAGGGGAGTGAAATAGATCCTGAAACCGTATGCGTACAAGCAGTGGGAGCCCACTTTGTTGGGTGACTGCGTACCTTTTGTATAATGGGTCAGCGACTTATTTTCAGTGGCAAGCTTAACCGAATAGGGGAGGCGTAGCGAAAGCGAGTCTTAATAGGGCGTCTAGTCGCTGGGAATAGACCCGAAACCGGGCGATCTATCCATGGGCAGGTTGAAGGTTGGGTAACACTAACTGGAGGACCGAACCGACTACCGTTGAAAAGTTAGCGGATGACCTGTGGATCGGAGTGAAAGGCTAATCAAGCTCGGAGATAGCTGGTTCTCCTCGAAAGCTATTTAGGTAGCGCCTCATGTATCACTGTAGGGGGTAGAGCACTGTTTCGGCTAGGGGGTCATCCCGACTTACCAAACCGATGCAAACTCCGAATACCTACAAGTGCCGAGCATGGGAGACACACGGCGGGTGCTAACGTCCGTCGTGAAAAGGGAAACAACCCAGACCGTCAGCTAAGGTCCCAAAGTTATGGTTAAGTGGGAAACGATGTGGGAAGGCTTAGACAGCTAGGAGGTTGGCTTAGAAGCAGCCACCCTTTAAAGAAAGCGTAATAGCTCACTAGTCGAGTCGGCCTGCGCGGAAGATTTAACGGGGCTCAAACCATACACCGAAGCTACGGGTATCA
>NZ_WIWH01000102.1:0-774 GCF_009600035.1 Pseudomonas sp. FSL R10-2964
GTAGTATTTAGCCTTGGAGGATGGTCCCCCCATATTCAGACAAAGTTTCTCGTGCTCCGTCCTACTCGATTTCACTGCAAAGATGTTTTCGCGTACAGGGCTATCACCCACTATGGCCGCACTTTCCAGAGCGTTCCGCTAACATCAATACAGCTTAAGGGCTGGTCCCCGTTCGCTCGCCACTACTAAGGGAATCTCGGTTGATTTCTTTTCCTCAGGGTACTTAGATGTTTCAGTTCCCCTGGTTCGCTTCTTAAGCCTATGTATTCAGCTTAAGATACCTAACTTATGTTAGGTGGGTTCCCCCATTCAGACATCTCCGGATCAAAGTCTGTTTGCCGACTCCCCGAAGCTTTTCGCAGGCTACCACGTCTTTCATCGCCTCTGACTGCCAAGGCATCCACCGTATGCGCTTCTTCACTTGACCATATAACCCCAAGCAATCTGGTTATACTATGAAGACGACATTCGCCGAAAATTCGCTGCTCAATTAAGAGCAATCACAAATTTTACCTTAGCCTGAATAAACACCAGTGAAAGTGCTATCCAGTCTAACTTTCTATTACATACCCAAATTTTTAAAGAACGATCTAATCAAAAGATCAGAAATCAACATTCACCATCATTTGATGGAATGCTCATTTCTAAGCTTTACGACAGAAAAACCGCAGATCAACTCTGCAGTTATCGTCTTCTACAATGAATCAAGCAATTCGTGTGGGAACTTATGGAGCAGCTGATGTCGTCGATTAAGGAGGTGATCCAGCCGCAGGT
>NZ_WIWH01000103.1:0-717 GCF_009600035.1 Pseudomonas sp. FSL R10-2964
CAAACAAACATCTATATAAGTATGTATTTCTTTCAAGGAATCAAAATTTATCAATCCAGTTTTCTTAAAATCAAGATCCATGTGTTTGGCTAAAAAGAAAGGATCGATAACTTCTGCGACACAACTTTTATTCCCAAGAGATGCATAATAATTCATTGAATATCCGCCGATTTTATATATCACAACTGCCAGTTTATTAAATTTTATAGCTATGAATAGATAAACCTAAAAAACCATACGTTCACGTAAAGCCATCACTCGTGAAGCCGACAGATCACGAATATCCTCATTGTGAAAAATCAGGTGCGCTCGGTGCGGCTTGGTTTCCTCATCCCCAAGCTCCAAATCCTCCATTAGAAACTGATGCTTACCCTGGTAGGTCGCCGCGAGGTCAGCCGCCAAGCTGCGTGCGGCTTCTCCAGGCGTAACTATGGCCCAACCGATGATGTCAGACAGCTGTTCGGCTGGTGATCGCGGTGTCACGCCCTGAGCGGCGTTGCAGGCAAATTCGTTATAGAGCTGCGCGCCCAGTTCCGGATCGTCCGCAGGATTTCCCGGGCACAGCCGCGGCTCCCAGGGAAGCACGTAGGTCGATTGACCGAGAACGTCTTGCCGGACGTAGTCCGAGGGTTTGGCTAAACGCTGCATAAGGTTTGCTCCTAGGCGAAAATTGCATGGTAACGCAGCAGACTTTGGGCAGCTGAAAGCTGTTTCCAG
>NZ_WIWH01000104.1:0-679 GCF_009600035.1 Pseudomonas sp. FSL R10-2964
TCACGTATTAGGTAACTGCCCTTCCTCCCAACTTAAAGTGCTTTACAATCCGAAGACCTTCTTCACACACGCGGCATGGCTGGATCAGGCTTTCGCCCATTGTCCAATATTCCCCACTGCTGCCTCCCGTAGGAGTCTGGACCGTGTCTCAGTTCCAGTGTGACTGATCATCCTCTCAGACCAGTTACGGATCGTAGCCTTGGTGAGCCATTACCTCACCAACTAGCTAATCCGACCTAGGCTCATCTGATAGCGCAAGGCCCGAAGGTCCCCTGCTTTCTCCCGTAGGACGTATGCGGTATTAGCGTCCGTTTCCGAACGTTATCCCCCACTATCAGGCAGATTCCTAGGTATTACTCACCCGTCCGCCGCTCTCAAGAGAAGCAAGCTTCTCTCTACCGCTCGACTTGCATGTGTTAGGCCTGCCGCCAGCGTTCAATCTGAGCCATGATCAAACTCTTCAGTTCAAACATCTTTGGGTTTTTAAGAAACCCTAAACTTGGCTCAGCAATCGTTGGTTACATCTTTGATTTCTCGCGGAGTAACTTGTGATGCTGATAATCTTGTTGACTATCAGTCTGACTCCACAAGCACCCACACGAATTGCTTGATTCAATTGTTAAAGAGCGGTTGGTCAGCTTTCGCTGTACCGAGGCGCGCATTCTACAGCAGCCTCTGT
>NZ_WIWH01000105.1:0-636 GCF_009600035.1 Pseudomonas sp. FSL R10-2964
TATCTGACACGCTGGCAGGTCTTGCAAGAAGAACGTCCTGACTTGCGCCCGTATCTATTGACTCTCACGGTCAAAAACGGCGATGACCTGGAAGAGCGTCAAAACCATCTCAGCAAGTCCCTACGCAAGCTGCTGACGCACCGACGCCATTTCAAGGCAGGTGTTCCGCGTGCCCCGTGGACTGAGCTTTGCCGAGCTGAAGGGGCCGTTTACACAATGGAACTGACCAACAAGGGCAAGGGGTGGCATCCGCACTGCCACATGATCCTCCTAGCGTCTTCTCAGCCTTCTCAGAGCGACCTGAGTGCCGAGTGGCACAAGATCACCGGCGACAGCATGGTCGTGGATTGCAGGCCTATCCTGGGCGATCCAGTCGAAGGCTTTATGGAGGTGTTCAAGTACGCCGTGAAGTTCTCCGACCTGACTTTGGCCGATAACTGGCACGCTGCGCAGATCCTCAAGGGGAAACGCCTGCTGAACAGTTTTGGCCTATTCCGCGGAGTTGAGATTCCTGAATCGATGCTCGATGAACCGCTCGATGGCTTGCCTTACTTGGATCGGTTCTATCGTTATTTGGGTGACGAATATCAGCCTTCGACACTCAAAAAGAGAGGGTAAGGATATGCAGTGCAGAAT
>NZ_WIWH01000106.1:0-635 GCF_009600035.1 Pseudomonas sp. FSL R10-2964
TATTCCACTGATAGTGGAATACTCAAATATGAGTAGACAACGTCTACATCGTAGACAAAATCGTGTGGAGTGATAACATGGCCTCGCCTGTCCTGTCTTTTCGTGTGGAATCGGAGCTGATTAACCAGCTCGATCAGCTCGCTGAAGCAACTGATCGGGATCGTCAGTACCATCTCAAACGTGCATTGGCACGTTATGTAGAGTCAGAGTCCTGGCATTTTCGAGCGGTAGCCGAAGGGATCGCTGATGCTGAGGCAGGCAATCTAATCGACTTGGATGCCGTGAAGGCTAAGTGGGTGGCTCGTGCCGAAAATCGCATTAACCAGCAAAGCGGACAGTGACCTCGAAGGTATCTACGAGCATTACGAACCGCGTCTAGGTGCTGAAAAGGCCGAGGAAGTCATTTCCCAAGTGCTGGAAGCCATAACCCGACTGGAGACCTTTCCTCAGTTAGGGAAAGCCTCGGATATCCCTGATTGCCGAGAACTGATTATTTCGAACTACCCCTATCGATCTATTTACACGCGGAAGGGGGATACCATCCTGATATATCGAATTCTCCATCAGCACGCGGAACGCCCTGAAGATTGGTGAGTTCGGAAGCAAAAAATCCTGCCTTTTGGCGGGATTTTTTG
>NZ_WIWH01000107.1:0-599 GCF_009600035.1 Pseudomonas sp. FSL R10-2964
CGCTTGTACGCTCGTCGCATGTTGCTGGGTTCGACCACCTGCTCCATGAGCCGGTAGTCCTCCGATTTCGTTCGCCCAGCCGTCGCCGCAACCCCCTCAGCACCTTGCGGGCTTCTTTCCGGATTCCGTCCGGCCATGGCAGGCAGGCCTCCCGTGTCGGGAGCTTCTGCGTCATCGTGGGTTGTCGAGATCAGCTGTTCTACTCTCGGTATTAATCGTTCAGGCCTTCAGTCTCGCGACCTACTATGCCCTCTGCTGACTTCTGCACAATCATTCCTGCACCTCGCGGTGCCGGTAGCCCTGACGGGCAACCGTGCAGATCTCCCCGGGTATTGCGCACCCACTTTCACGCTTATGCCTGTCGGATCTACGTCATGGCGTTCTGTGCAAGTATTGGGCTTCGCAGATTTCGGACTGCTTACCCCGCCATGCCGCCTCGTATCCGCTTCCTGTTCGTCAGGCCAGCGATTTGCCTCGGGCTTCCTTCAGACTCGCAGTCGCCCGCGAAACCCTTGCCTCTAGCTAGCACTTCCCCTTGCCGGGTGTGCAGGGGACTTTCACCCCTTAGTGGATGCGCCCTGCCGGGCGCACCGTAAAAA
>NZ_WIWH01000108.1:0-594 GCF_009600035.1 Pseudomonas sp. FSL R10-2964
CTTCTCCACCACTTGGCTCATGGCCGCGCAGGCGGTTTCGGTGTCGGTGCTATACATGGCTTCGGGCGCCGCTTCCAATATCACTTTGAACCCCGAACCGTCCGGCAAACGCACCGCGTGCAGGAATACACCCACCGCTTTGCCACCCGCCAGCATGTTGGGCACAAATTTGCTGGTCAGGGCCGTGGTGCCCAGGAACGGCACAAAAATACCCGCTGATTCTGCCGGCTCCGGGTCTGCCGGGATGCCGACCTGGCCGCCTTTGCGCACCTCTTTGATGACACTCAAAATGCCTTCTTTGGTCGACGCGGCCACGCGGTTGCCCAGCTGTACGCGCTGTTTGCGCAGCAGTTCGTCTACGGCCTTGAGCTTGGGCGGGCGATAAAAAATGATCGGTTTGCACTGGCTGCAATAGAAGTGGTTAAGCACTTCCCAGTTACCCAGGTGGCTGGTGATGCCGACCACGCCTTTGCCGGAAGCGAGGGCGTCTTTGAGCACGTCCAGGCCTTCGACTTCGCGCACCAGGTCAATGGAGCGCTGGGCGGGCCAGATCCACGCGCAGGCGCTCTCGGTCAGGCTTTTGCCGATGTCTTT
>NZ_WIWH01000109.1:0-583 GCF_009600035.1 Pseudomonas sp. FSL R10-2964
CATATTTAACGTAAAAATATTTATTGTACGTGGTGCTTTGCCACGTTCTCTCAAGAGCCATGTAAGCTATCACCATTAGTTTTCTTAACTTTTTTAAAATCGCAACCATTTCACCACCATAAGATATAAACCTTGTTAGGCTATCCATGTATACGATATATTTCGACTCATTACTAATGTTAAGCGTTGGCGGTTGTGTTCTGCTGATTTTAGCCCAGTCGGCTGTTAGCCTTTTATAGCTGTACTGCATTAGCTCATCAAATTCTCTTGATGAATCCAGACTAGTTATCTTAGTAATAATCTGCACTTTTTTTGACTTTCTAACTGGCGCTACTTCAAGATATTTAGGGATTACGTCCTTTAGGTATTTTTCAATCATGATAAGTATGTCATTGTTCAACATCCCATCTTTAACTAGCCATTTTTTAACTATCTCGTCTTTAGTTATTGATAATCCCCCTGAAAAATAGCGCTTACCAAATTTTCTATTTTGATAAGTTCCACCATAAAATAAGTTTAGGTAGTGAAATAGCCCTATTGAATTCCCCCCTTTAACTGGAGCTATATGGCAAAGTCTTACATC
>NZ_WIWH01000010.1:0-124785 GCF_009600035.1 Pseudomonas sp. FSL R10-2964
CCGCGCCAGCATGATTTGATTCCTCCCCACCTCAGACGCCGCCTGTTTGGATAGGTGAGGTTTATGGATCAGTTACAATGGTTCGCCAGCTGGATTCAGGTGCGCGTTCCGGCCATTCGGTGGTTGTGCTCAAACATGGTCTGGCCAGCGACATTGCCAGGATCATGGAGCAAGCGCTGGACAAAAAGGATGCGGGTTCGAACAGTCGAGTGATCGCCGACACATCGACCAATCGCGTGGTAATCATTGGCAACGAAACAGCGCGCAAGCGCTTGAGTGCACTGGCCCGCTCTCTCGATGCTCCGGGCAGCATCAAGCAGGAAAACTCACGGGTGCTGCGTCTTCGCTATGGCGATGCCAAGCAATTGGCCGCAGTACTGGAATCAGTAAGCCCGGGTTTGAAAAAGGACATGGCCCTGGAGAGCAGTACCCAGAAAGCATCAACCCGCGAAGTGATGGTAGCGGCAGATGAAAGCCAGAACGCACTGGTGATCATGGCTGAGCCTGCGCAGGTTCGTACCCTGGAAAATATCGTGCGCGAACTGGATCAGCCGCGCTCACAAGTGTTGATCCATGCCGCTATTGTTGAAGTTTCCGGGGATATTGCGAAAACCCTCGGCGTGCAATGGGGTGTCAACGCAGGCAGAGGCCGAGGCGGTATTACCTTCCCGGGCACCGGAATTCAAATTGGTGCGTTGTCCCAAAGTAATATCAAACTCCCAGAAGGTGCCGTGCTGCAGGTTGGCAACGACCGTTTCAACGTCCTGGTTTCAGCGTTGGCCAGCGATACCAACAACAATGTGTTGTCCACGCCGAGCCTTCTGACCCTGGACAATCAGGAAGCCGAGATCCTGGTGGGCCAAAACGTGCCGCTCAAAACTGGCTCCTATACAGGCTCTGGTGAAAACGCCAAAAACCCCTTTACCACGGTGACGCGTCAGGACATCGGCATCAGCCTAAAGGTCAAGCCGCATATCAATGAAGGCAGCTTGATGCGTCTGGAAGTTGCACAGGAAAACTCCGAGATAGCCCCTTCACTGCAGGGTGTCGAGTCAACCGATCTGATCACCAATAAACGCGCCTTGAAAAGCACCATCCTGGCCGAAGACGGGGAAATCATCGTGATTGGCGGGCTGATCAAGGACAGCGTTCGAACCCAGGTCAGTGGCGTTCCTTTACTTAAAGACATTCCGTACCTGGGCGCCCTGTTTCGCTGGAACAAAGACACCCGTACCAAAACCAACCTGATGGTTTTTTTGCGTCCGACCATTGTGCGCAGCAAGAATGATCTGCGTGAAATCAGCGAAAGCCGTTACAACGCTTTGCGCAAGCTCGATGAGAGCGGTCCCAAGGGCAAAAGCTCGCGGTTGTTGCCCGACAATGCACATCAAATGTTCGATACCCCTACGCAAGATAACCGTCGCCCACCTGAAGCAGGTCGACCATGACATCGCCAGGTGAGCGTTTGCCTTTCGGCTTTGCCCGGCGTTTCGGGGTGCTGCTGGACACCTCATCCACGCCTGCCACCCTGTTGCTTCGTGCCGACACACCATTGACCGCGTTGGCCGAAGCACAGCGCTGGGCAACGGCTGAATTAAAGGTCAGCACACTCACCGATGCACAATTCAGCGAGCGGCTGGCCAGCACCTATAGCGCTGGCCAAAGCGCGGCCGAGCAAGTAGCCCAAGGGCTGGACGACGAACTCGACCTGATGAGCCTGGCCGAGCAAGTACCGCAAACCGCAGATCTGCTGGAGCAGGAGGGCGATGCCCCGATCATTCGCCTGATCAATGCCCTGCTGCGAGAAGCCATGCGTGAGAAGGCTTCGGACGTACACCTCGAAACCTTTGAGCACTACCTGTCCGTGCGCATGCGCATTGATGGCCAACTGCGTGAAGTGCTCAGGCCCAAACGCGAACTGGCCAGTCTGCTGGTATCACGGATCAAGGTGATGGCGCGCCTGGATATTGCCGAGAAACGCGTGCCCCAGGATGGCCGCATCAGTTTGCGTCTGGCCGGGCATGAAGTCGATGTGCGAGTTTCTACCCTGCCTTCTGCACACGGTGAGCGGGTAGTCATGCGTCTGCTGGATAAACAGGCCGGGCGCCTGGATCTCCAGTGCCTGGGCATGCCCGCCGAGACCCTGAGTCGGTTTCAACACATTCTTGCGCGCCCCCATGGGATCTTTCTGGTCACGGGCCCGACCGGCTCGGGCAAAACCACTAGCCTGTATGCTGCGCTTAGCCATTTGAATCACCAGAGCCGTAATATTCTGACTGTCGAAGATCCGGTGGAATATCACCTTCCCGGCATCGGCCAGACCCCGGTCAACACCAAGGCTGACATGACGTTTGCCCGAGGTCTGCGGGCGATTCTGCGTCAGGACCCCGACGTGGTCATGGTCGGTGAGATCCGTGACCATGAAACCGCCGAAATCGCCGTACAAGCTTCGTTGACCGGGCATCTGGTGCTGTCGACCCTGCACACCAACAGCGCCATTGGCGCCGTCACCCGGTTGGTAGACATGGGGGTGGATGCCTATCTGTTGTCGTCTTCTCTGGTGGGCATATTGGCCCAGCGGCTGCTGCGCACGCTGTGTGCGGACTGCAAAACCCCGTACGCCGCCGACCCGGTCGCCAGGGCACGGCTTGGCCTTGACCCTGAGGCCAGGCCGATCCTGTTCCGGGCTCGGGGCTGCACACACTGCCGGCAAGGTTATCGCGGTCGTACCGGTATCTACGAACTGGTCAGTATCACCCCGGCCCTGGCCGGGATGATTCATCAGGGCGCCAGCGAGCCGGAACTGATCCGCGAAGCGCGAAAGTTATCCTGCGGGCTGTTTCAAGATGGCCAACGGCGGGTGCTTGACGGTCAGACCAGCCTCGACGAACTGCTGCGTGTCACTCAGGAGGACTGAGCATGCCTGCTTTTGAGTATCGCGCGCAGGACGCCAACGGGCGCAATTGCCGGGGGCTTCAAGAGGCTGACAGTGCCCGCCATGCTCGCCAGCTTTTACGTGAGCGGGGCCTGCGCCTGAGTCATCTTGGTGAGGCCAGAAAAAATCGGCAGAAGGACAGCCATGCGCAGTCCGGCACCCGTCTGGGGGGCACGGATCTGGCGCTGCTCACCCGTCAATTAGCCACTCTGATCCATGCCGGCCTGCCCCTCGAAGAAGCCTTGAGCGCCGTCACGGCTCAAAGTGAAAAGCGTCGGGTTAGCCATTTACTGGCGGCTGTGCGCAGCCGGGTGCTGGAAGGTCATGCCTTGGCCACCACGTTGGCGGTGTTCCCCCGCGCTTTCCCCGAACTGTTCCGGGCCACGGTCGCTGCAGGCGAGCGCAGCGGGCACCTGGGGCTCGTCCTGGAGCAATTGGCCGACTACACCGAAGCCCGTCAGGCCTCGCGCCAGAAAATCCAGCTGGCGTTGGTCTATCCCCTGATCTTGCTGGTTGCTTCGTTCTCGATTGTCGGTTTCCTGCTCGGCTACGTTGTACCCGACGTGGTCAAGATCTTCATCAACAGTGGCCAGCCATTACCTGTTTTGACACAAGCCATGATCGCCATCAGCAATGGTCTGCGCAGTTATGGCGCGTTGCTTTTTATCGTGCTGCTGGTTGCCTGCGGCGCGACCCGTTGGGCACTGCGTCAGCCGCGGCTGAAGCTGCGCTGGCATGTGCTGTTGCTCAACCTTGTGCTGGTGGGCGGGGTGCTGAGGGCAATGGAAGCAGCACGGTTCGCCAGCACCCTGGCGATACTGGGCAAAAGTGCCGTACCACTGGTGGATGCCCTGGAAATTTCGGCCACGGTCATCAGTAACCTGGCCATACGCCAACGCATGCTCGACGTTGCCCGCTCAGTCCGCGAAGGCGGCACTCTGGCTCGAGGGCTGGAGCGCAGTGGTGATATCCCGCCCATGATGCTGCATCTGATTGCCAGTGGCGAACGTGCCGGCGAGCTGGACAGCATGCTGGCGCGGGCCGCCGAGCAACAGGAAAAAAACCTCGCCGCCCGTATCGCCCTGGTAGTGAGCCTGTTTGAACCGATCATGCTGGTGCTGATGGGTGGCGTGGTGCTGCTGATCGTCATGGCCATTCTCTTGCCGATTCTTGGCCTCAATCAACTGGTGGATTGACCTATGAACAGTGCTTCAAAACCCAAGCAACGGGGCTTCACCCTGATTGAAATCATGGTTGTGGTAGTCATCATTGGTGTGCTCGGTGCCATTGTCGTGCCTCAGTTTATGAACCGCCCGGATCAGGCCAAGGTGACCGCTGCGCGCACTGATATTCAGGCCATTGCCACAGCCCTTGAAATGTATCGCCTCGACACCTTCAGCTACCCCTCGACCCAGCAGGGCCTTGAGGCTTTGAGCAAGCACCCGGCCGGCAGCCCGGTGGTAAAAAACTGGAACCCGCAGGGGTACCTCAAGCGGCTGCCACTGGATCCGTGGGGCACGCCTTATCAATACCTCAGCCCGGGTACCCGTTCGACAGATTACGATCTGTTTTCCTTGGGTTCAGACGGCGTACCCGGCGGTGAAGGGAGCGCGGCAGACATCGGCAACTGGAGCTACTGAGCCATGCGCAGGCGGGCGTCGGGCTTTGCCCTGATCGAGTTGCTGGTGGTCATTGTGCTGGTGGGTGTGCTCGCTTCAATGGTGCGTATCAGCCTGGGTGACAACAACAGCCGCAACGCTCGACAGGAAGCCGATGTCCTGTTGGGCGTTATGCACGGTTTACGCGAGAAAGCGGTTCTGGATGGCCGGGAATATGGCCTGCGGCTTGAGCCCGGGGCCTATCAGGTGATGCGCTTTGAACGTGATGCCTGGAAGCCGGCTGATGCCCGGGTGAAGTTGCCTTACGGACTGGCCCTTGCCCTGACTGTGGAGGGGCGCTCGCAGCCCCTTATACCTATGGCAGAAGCACCGCAGTTAATGTGGTTGAGCAGCGATGAAAACACCGCTTTCAGTCTGCACGTCGACAGTCCGCCCCGGCGCTGGCGAAGTATCGTCAGCGACGGCCTTGGCGACGCGCTGGTTGTTGTGGCGCAGGCATCCCATGAAGGCTGATAAAGGTTTCACCCTGCTGGAAGTCATGATTGCGCTCGCCATCTTTGCCATCCTGGCGGCGGCGGTCATGTCTGCCTGCCAGTATGTGCTGGGCCAGAGTGCGAGGGTCGAGGCAAGGTTGTTGGGCGCATGGCTGGCGGACAACCACCTCAATGAAATGCAGCTGCAAACTGCTCCTCCGGCCTTGGGGCTACAAACCCTCAATGTGACCTATGCCCGGCGTGACTGGCGCCTGAGTCGACGCATCACGGCCGAGCCCGGTACAGGCCTGCTGCGGGTAGAGTTGAGTGTCAGCCCGGCGGGCAGCGAGCATGCGATACAGTCTGTGACCCACTGGCTGGCGTTCAGCCATGAATAAGCCCCAGGCCGGCTTTACCCTGCTCGAACTGGTGATTGCCATTGCCATTTTCGCCTTGCTGGGCCTTGGCTGCTGGCGACTCTTTGACGCAGTTGTACGTGTCGAGCGCAGCAGCACGGCACAACAGCAGGCCCTGCGCAGCTTGCAGAGGGCGGTGGCGATGATCGAACGCGATGTTTTGCAGGCCCAGAGTTCAGCCCAAAGCCCGGGTGTCGTGCTGTACCCCGATAAACTCGAAGTGCGCCGCGTCAACTGGCGCAACCCGTTGGGCCTGCCGCGCAGTGAAGTGCAGGATGTCAGTTACCAGCTCAAGGATGGTGTGCTCTGGCGCTTTAGCCGCGGGCTGGAGGAGGGCGCGCAACTGCAACAACAAAAACTGCTTGGCGATGTGCGCGAGGTGCGCTGGCGGTTGTTCAATCGCAAGACGGGTTGGCACAGTGCAGGTGCTTCTGCCCCCAAAACTGCGCAGCACGCCCTGGAGTTAAACCTGTCGGTGGGTCGCTTCGACGGTGTACGCCGTGTGCTGTTATTGACGGGGGGCACGTGATGCGCCGCAACCAGCGAGGGATCGCCCTGATCACCGTGTTGCTGGTGATGAGCCTGGCGTTGTTGATCACCGCCGGCATGTTGCGCAGCCATCGTCTGGCCCTGAACAGCAGTGCCCAGCAGATCCACCAGTTGCAACTGCGCACCCTGGCATTTGCGGGCGAGACCTGGGCCCGTGAACACTTGCGTACCCTGATCCGCGACCCCATGGTGGCCGTTGCTTCTGGCCAGGCCTGGGCCAGCAGCCAGCCACAGTTGCGCATCGACGATGGACAAATCGACGTGGTAATTGAAGACCTCGCCGGGCGATTCAACATCAGCCCCTTATTGGCCAAAGGTCCCGCCAGCGATGTGATGGAGCAACGCTGGATGCGCCTGCAAACCCTGCTTGAATTGACCCCGCTGGATGCCAGCGTACTGCAGGGCCAGAGTTTGAGTGATATCAGCCAGTTGCGTGTGCTGCCCGGTGTCGACAGCCAGTGGTACATGCGTATGCAGCCGTGGATCGTGCTGTTGGGCAAGGATGCCGTACTGAACATAAACACTGCGCCTGCCACTCTCCTTGCGACGCTGGAAGGCGTGACGCCTGAGCTGGCGCGCGCGCTGGTGACTACCCGGCCGCTGCAAGGCTATGCCAGTGTTCAGGATTTCACGTTCACCCCGGCGCTGATCGGGTTGGGTGTTCAGGCTGCGGGTCTGGGCATCAGCAGTCGCTGGTTTCGGATCACCACCGATGTGCGCCTTGGGCAAAGTCGCTTGCGGCTTGAAAGCGATGTGGTCCGCGATCCTCATACCGGCGAATGGCACTTGTTGCAGCGACGCCTTTTAGCTCCCCGACACCGCGAGCCCTTTGTATGAACAGCTGGCTTTACCTCACCGCCAAGGGTTTTGCCCACAGTGTCGAGATTGATTATGACAACGCCCCTGTATTCGTCTGGCACGATGCTCAGTCGCCGACAGAAACCTCATTGAGCGAAGCTGCAGCCGGGCTGAAAGGCCGGAACGTCGCACTGGTCCTGCCCATGGAAATGTGCAGCTGGGTGCTGACCGAACCCTGGCCGGGCAAGCGTAGGCCCACCGCACAGGCCCTGGCTTTTGCCGTCGAAGATCAACTGGCCGATGATCTGGACGAACTGCACTTCGCCGTCGGGCCGGTGGATACGCAGCAGCGTTATCCCTTGCTGATCACTCACAAACAGCGATTTAGAACCTTGCTGTGCCAGCTCCATGAGCGCGGTTTGACTATCGTCAGCGCGCAGGTGGATGCGGATCTGTTGCCACGCGATCAAGCATGTATGCAATGGTGGTGTGGGCGCTGGTTGGTTGGCGGGACGCTTGAATTCCGGCTGGCCGTCTCCCTGGTGGGGCTGGAGTTGGTTAAATCCGGTTTGCCCACCGCATTGACGGCGCGAAAAATTGACTGGGACGCACTCCCGGAAGATGCAATCAACTTGCTCCAAGGTGAGTTTCGGCGTCAGGTGCGGGGTTGGCCGTGGCGGCGACTCAGGGTAATGGCACTGCTGATGTTCACGCTGGCCTTGGGGTTTACCCACCTGCGCAGCAGTTTTCTGGAGGGGGAAGCGGCGCGGATTTATGTCATGAGCGAAGAGCGGTTCAAAACCCTGTACCCGGCGCAAACCCGTATTGTGGACCTGTCCGCACAACTCAAGGCAATGCAGCAGCGCGCCACGGGTGCACAAGGAGGGCATATGGCACGGTTGCTTCAACTGACCGAGCAGGTGATTGGCGCCAGCAGTGTCGAAGTGCAGCATATGGAGTGGCGGGCAAGCATCGGTTGGGTATTGAACCTCACGGTCGGCAGCTTTGCCCAGCTTGAGCAATTACGCGAGCGAGGCGTGCAAAGCGCACTGCCGATTACGCTGGGCAATGCGAGCCAGCAGGGCAGTCGGGTGCAGGCCATGCTGACCCTCAGGGATGAATCATGAAGACGTTTGTGCGTGAGCGCTGGTTGCACCTGCCGCCTCGAGACCGCCAGTTGTGCGGTGTGCTGGCGGTATTTCTACTGATTGTGTTCAGCGTCTACGGGCTGTGGTTACCGGCTCAACAACGTCTGGATGCGGCCCGGGCGCTATACCTCAAGCAGCTGGCACTCGAAGGTGAAGTCCGGCAGGCACGCCCCGGATCCATCGCCAGGGGTGCTGAACAGCCCTTGGTCTCGCGTTTGAGCGACAGTGCCGCAGACTCCGGGTTGAGCGTTGAGCAGTTTGAAATGGATGGCGGTGTTGTACGCATCTCCCTGAACGGGGATGCGGTTGCGGTGCTGGGCTGGCTCAATCGTATTGAACTGGAAGGTGCAGGCTTCGAAAGCCTGAGTCTGGAAAAACGTGGTACCAGCCTCCAGGCACGGCTACAGATCAACAACCCGAATTGAGGTAGTGCCTGTAGCCGCAGGTGCAGGGAGTTACGTGTTCTTCGCGTTTCCCGGCAGCACTGGCAGCCGGGCCAGATGCAGCGCTACCAGCAGGGCAACCACCAGCATGCTGGAGATAAACAAGCCGATGCCGTTCCAGCCCGCCAGATGCCAGAACACCCCCCCCAGGGTGCCAGCTACGCTCGACCCGGCGTAGTAACTGAACAGGTACAGCGACGACGCCTGCCCCTTGGCCTTGCTTGCCCGGCGGCCGATCCAGCTGCTGGCCACCGAATGCGCGCCGAAGAAGCCGAAGGTGAACATCAGCATGCCGATAATCACAAACGCAATGGGCGTGAGCAGGGTCAGCGCGATCCCGGCCAGCATCAGCACAATCACCGCCCACAGTACGCGACGACGGCCCAGTTTGTCGGCCAGTGCGCCAATCTGGGCCGAGCTGTAGATACCCGACAGATAGACGATCGACAGCAAGCCTACCAGTGCCTGGTTCATATTGTACGGCTCGGCCAGCAGGCGGTAGCCGATGTAGTTGAACAGAGTGACAAAACTCCCCATCAGCAGGAACGCTTCGAGAAACAGCCAGGGCAGCCCGGCATCGCGAAAATGCATGGTGAAACCGTCGAGCAGGCTGCGCGGATTCATCGAGCGCGGGCGGAAGTTGCGCGACTCGGGGAGGATTTTCACGAACACCACCGCGGCCACCAGCGCCAGCGCGCCAATCACCAACATCGCGGTGTGCCAACTGACAAAGTCGATCAATACACCGCTGATCAGACGACCGCTCATGCCGCCAATGGCGTTGCCACCGATATACAGGCCCATGGCCAGGCCGATGTGCTGCGGGTGGATTTCTTCACTCAGATAGGTCATGGCTACCGCAGCCAGCCCGCTAAGAGACAGCCCTACCAGCGCCCGTGTAATCAGTACACCTTCCCAGGTCGGCATCAGGGCACTGAGGAGGGTAAACAGCGCGGCACTAAACAACGCAAACACCATCACGGGCTTGCGCCCGAAGGCATCGGAAATGGGCCCGGTAATCAGCAGGCCAATGGCTAGCATCGCCGTGGCCACGGACAGAATCAGACTGCTTTGAGCGGCATTGATCCCGTACTCATGGGATAGCACCGGCATCATCGGCTGCACGCAATACAACAGGGCAAAGGTTGCGAACCCACCCGAGAACAGGGCCAGCACCGTGCGCATAAACATCGGCGTGCCTTTCTCGATAAATACATCATTCAGTTGGGTAACAACATCATCCAGCGCGGACGGCGGGATTTCGTGGGCCAGGGGTGCAGCGGCAGTTTTCACGGGGACCTCAAATAGGGGTAAAGCCGAACGGCAATGACAAAAGAATATAGGCGGCTAACGATTCTTTCCAATATATAATTCGACCTGTTTAATAGGTTTTACGACTTAATGGAGGTTGTATGGAGCTGCGCCATTTGCGCTACTTCATTGCCGTGGCCGAAGAGCTTCACTTTGGTCGGGCGGCGCAGGTGCTGGGCATTTCCCAGCCACCGCTAAGCCAGCAAATTCAGGCGCTTGAGCAGGAATTGGGGGCACGGCTGTTCGAGCGAACCAATCGTCGGGTTGCCCTGAGCGAAGCCGGACGCTTGTTTCTGGAGGAGGCGCGGCGGGTGTTGGCCCAGGTCGACAAAGCCGCCGACGTGGCCCGGCGGGCGCAGTTGGGTGAGCTGGGTGAATTGAAAATTGGCTTTACCTCGTCGGCGCCGTTCAACTCCAGTATCCCCCAGGCCATTTTTGCCTTTCGCCAGGCGTTCCCGGCGGTGCATCTGGACCTCAAGGAAATGAGCAGCCGCGAGGTGGCCGAGGGGCTGGTGGATGAGTCCATCGAAGTCGGGATCATGCGGCCGCTGGCGTTGCCGGATTCGTTGCATGTCGTGGAACTGTTTCGCGAGCCGCTGGTGGCTGTGATTCGCGCCGATCACCCGCTGGCCGAAGGCAGCGAGGATGGTTTGCAACTGGCGGCATTGGCGGACGAACCCTTTGTATTCTTCCCGCGCAGCTATGGCAGCGGCTTGTACGCGCAATTGCTCAGCCTGGCGCGGGTGGCGGGGTTCAGCCCGCATATCTCCCAGGAGGCGGGGGAGGCCATGACCATTATCGGGCTGGTGTCGGCGGGGTTGGGGGTGTCGGTGCTGCCGGCGTCGTTCCAGCATATGCGTATCAAGGGTGTGGTTTATCGGCCGTTGCTGGATACCGATGCCAATACGGCGGTGTGGCTGGTGCAGCGCAAGGGTCACTCATCACCGATGGCGACCGCGTTTGCGCAGTTGCTGACGCGCAAGATGGTGCACCCCTCACCCTAGCCCTCTCCCGGAGGGAGAGGTTTGGGGTGAGGGCAGGGCTGATCAGCGAGCCAGCAACTTATCCACAGACGCTTTGATCTGATGGATCAGATGCACCACCGCCAGCGCCACATCGCGGTTCAGGCCTTGCAGGTTATCGGCCGACGCATAGGCCGTGGCGATGGCGCAGCGCAGCAGTTCATCGGTGTGTTCGAGGGTTTGTTCGTGATCGTGTGTAGTCATGGTGAGTCTCCATCTATACGAATTGGAAGCTGTCACCATTTGCTTGCACACAAAGAGGGTGGCAGCTGTACGCGGGTGTGCAAGACCGGTAGATAGGAGCAAAACCCGGCAGATCCGAAGACCTCCCACGTACAGCCGCCATAAAACAGAGTTTCTGGCGGTGATACTCAAATCTCAATCGGACTTGCACGCCCGGTCAACCATGGGGGATGACGTACCGGAGGCTAGCGATCGAAAGAGACAGGCGCAAGACCCAAGGATTCTCTAGGAAGCGTCCTGCGAATGAAAGAGATATGACCCTCGGACGTCGCTGCCCGGTCAATGTTGGCGCGCAAGATTTCCTCTTGGCGAAAAGTCTCTTAACAAATCGATGCCGGGAGGTGATCGCCTTTTGTGTACGTTTGTCGTTAGGTTATTAACCCCTGACATCGAGATTTGATCATGGCCCATAAAGGTTACGCAGTGCTCGCTGGCTTATGCTTGGCACTCAGCGGTTGTGGAACGACCAATACGGTATTGCGTGGTGATGAAGTAACGCGTCGTAATCTTAAAGAGTGGAAAACCTACTGTGATTCCGTGCCCCGGGTTTACAGTGGCGTGTCATACGGTCTGTGTATTCTGCACGGGCCATCCCCTACTGTTTCACAAGATATTGCAGCGTCTGCCTTGCTACCACTCAGGCTTCTGGATTTCGTGCCTTCCGCCATTGCTGACACGGTGGTGCTGCCCTACACGATTTATCGCCAAAGCACCGAAGGAAGTATCACTCTCGCCCGATAGTTGTAGCTTTGGGAGCGTGTATTACCGGGCCAGTCACTTATCCACAGACGTTTTAGCCTGATGGATCAGATGCACCATCGCCAGCGCTACATCGCGGTTCAGGCTTTGCAGGTTATGTCCTGCGAATGAAAGAGATATGGCCCGCAGGGGCTGCGGTTTGGCCGAGAATTGCGAAACGCGCAGTTATAAAACACGCTTGGAAACTTGAAAGTAATGCTGCGCAAAATCGCTTCTTTAAGCACGGGTCCAGTCAATGTCACTTCAATATCAACCGAAAGAAGGCAGCGTACTTATTTGTGATTTCAGAGGCTATGAAGTGCCGGAATGATCAAGGTCAGGGCCATCGTGGTTATTCGTAAACATCGGCTGTCCGCTGCGCTTTGAGCTTGTAAAAGAGCGGCCAGAAACTATAAGCGGGCGTCATGCTGGTTGCCTAAACGCTTAGCGCGAGTAATAGTCCATTCGTACCCGCAAGGGGCTTGTGAGACTCTGAGAATCCTGGGAAACCAGCCATTACAGAGCCGGACAGACACAGTGCTATGACAAGCCAGTCTGTTTGTGAATAAGGCGCCGAAAGGCGCCTTTGTCGTTTCTGATGGTTACAACGGTTTTACCCGCGCCGCTTCAGACAGCTGTTTGGCCGTGCGTTCGTTCTGATTGTCCTTGAGGTCGCGCACGATATCGCGATCCAGCAGGCGCACCCAGCGAATGTAATTCTTGTGAATCTTGCCGTCCTTGTAGTCCAGGCCGCTGCTGTCGCGGTACTGGATCCGGTAGTGATCGGCGCTGTACGGAATGTCGATTTCAGCGTGGTATTGCCCGCGCACGGTGATCTGCGCCTGCACCAGTTGCGGGGTGATTTTTTGCACTGTCCAGCCGCGCCCGACCAGGGCCTTGACGATGGCCTGTTGCATTTTCGCACGGTCGCTGTTGATCGAGGCATGCAATGTGCGGTCGGGGGTGAACACGGGTTTGCTGGTGCAGGACACGGTGGTCAGCAGGGCCAGGGCAATCAAGGTAATGCGCAGCAGGTAAGTCATTGCATGGGTTCCACAGGTATCAGGCCCAGCGACGGAAGATCAACGATGTGTTGACCCCGCCAAAGGCAAAGTTGTTGTTCATCACATAGTCGTTGTGCATCACCCGGAACTCGTCACGCAGGTAATCCAGTTCGCCGCAGCGCGGGTCGACTTTATCGAGGTTAAGCGTGGGAACGTAGCGGTCGCGGTTCATCATCTCGATGCTGAACCAGGATTCCAGCGCCCCACAGGCGCCCAGGGTATGGCCAAAAAAGCTCTTCTGCGAACTGATGGGCATGTGTTTGCCGAACAGCTCGCTGGTGGCCAGTGTCTCGGCAATATCACCCTGTTCGGTGGCGGTGCCGTGGCCGTTTACATAGCCGATGGCATCCGCGCCAATACCGGCGTCTTCCAGTGCCAGTTCCATCGCCCGGCGCATGGTGCCGACTTCCGGGCGGGTGGTGTGCTGGCCGTCGGCATTGCTGCCAAAGCCGACGATTTCTGCGTGGATATGGGCGCCACGGGCCAGTGCGTGTTCCAGCTCTTCGAGTACCAGCATGCCGCTGCCTTCGCCGATCACCAGGCCGTCACGACCACTGTCGTAGGGGCGTGGGCTGGTGTGCGGGGCGTCGTTTTTCAGGCTGGTGGCGTACAGCGCGTCAAACACCATCGCTTCGGTGGGGCACAGTTCTTCGGCGCCGCCGGCGAGCATCAGCGGCAGGCGGCCGAACTTGATGGCCTCGTAGGCATAGCCGATCCCCTGGCTGCCGCTGGTGCAGGCACTGGAGGTCGGGATCAGGCGCCCGGTCAGGCCAAAGAAGATGCTGATATTGGCCGCTGTGGTGTGCGGCATCATCCGTACGTAGCTGTTGGCATTGAGGCCGTCTGCCACCGAGTTGAGCAGCATATTGCCGAACGCCATGATCTCGTCGGTGCTGCCGGTGGACGAGCCGCAGGCTACGCCCATGCGCCCGTCGCGAATGATCGGGTTGCCGAGCAGGCCGGCGTCCTGCAGGGCCTGCTCTGCAGCGCCGACGGCCAGCCGCGACACGCGGCCCATGCTGCGCAGTTGCTTGCGGGTCCAGTGGGCGGGCACCACAAAGTCATCAATGGGGCCGGCCAGTCGGGTGTTAAGTTCAGCGAACCGGTCCCACTCGTCCATGCGCCGGATACCGCTGCGCCCGACCACAAAGTTGGCTTCGATACTGGCCCAGTCACTGCCCAGCGAGGTGATACCGGCCATGCCGGTGACAACGACGCGTTTCATCAGCACAACCCTCCGTTGACGGCCAGCACCTGGCGGGTGATATAGCCCGCTTCGGCCGACATCAAAAAGTTGACCGCCCCTGCGACTTCTTCGGGGGTGCCCATGCGTTGGGCGGGGATCATTTTCATCAGTTCGTCTACCGGTACGTTTTCGTCAAGCATGGCGGTGTCGATCAGCCCCGGCGCGACGCAGTTGACGGTGATTTTGCGTTTGCCCAGCTCGATGGCCAGAGCCTTGGCGGCGCCGATCAAACCGGCCTTGGAAGCGCTGTAGTTGACCTGCCCGCGGTTGCCGATCAGGCCCGAGACCGAAGTAATGCAGACGATACGCCCGGCTGCGCGGCGGCGGATCATCGGCATCATCACCGGGTGCAGCACGTTGTAAAAGCCGTCGAGGTTGGTGCGCATCACCACGTCCCAATCGTCTTCGCTCAGCGCTGGAAAGGCGCCGTCGCGAGTCAGGCCGGCATTGAGCACTACGCCGTAGTAGGCGCCGTGGGTTTCAACGTCGGCTTCCAGGATGGCTTTGCATTGGGTGCGATCCGATACGTCGAATTGCAACACCCGGGCACTGCGACCCAAGGCGTGTACTTCGGCCATGACGGCATCGGCTTCGCTGCGGCCGCTACGGCAATGCAGGACCAGATCGAAGCCGGCCTGGGCCAGGCGCAAGGCGATGGCGCGGCCAATGCCACGGCTGGAACCTGTGACCAGAATGGACTCAGTCATGGCGGGTCTCCCGGGGTGTTTGAGCAAGGTAGGTGTCAGCCTGGGGTGGACGGAACACGTTCAGGCGGGCGCTGGCATGGATACCGGGGCCGGTGAGGTGACACTCGAATACGCCCATGCCGTTGTCGTCCTCCAGTGAGCGCAGGGCGTGGATATGCAGCGGGGCGCCGAGCGGGAAATGGTCGACGTTACATTCAAATTTACGTGTGCCCAACAAAAAGCCCAGCGCCACGGGGCGGCCCTGCAAGCGGGCGCGACAACCGGCGTAGGCCGCGACGCTTTGCGCCATCAACTCAATGCCTGCCCAGGCGGGCAGGCTACCGTCTTCGCGGTTGAACAGGCCGCCGGCTTTTACGATCAGGCGGGTTTCAATCTGCTCTTCATCAAACGCCAGGACCTGATCGATCAGGATCATGTCGCCAGCGTGGGGCAGCAGTTCGGCGAGTGGCCAGTCAATCATGGGGCCTCTCCGATAATCAGGCTGACGTTATTGCCGCCGAAGGCAAACGAATTGCTCATCAGGCAGCGCTGTGGGGCGGGTGCGAGGGTCTGGCCGGGGGTAACCCAGTTTAGCGCCGGCAGCGCCGGGTCGCCTTGGCCGTCCCAGACATGGGGCGCCAAAGCACCACCGTGGCTCAGGCTCAGCCAGCAGAAGGCAGCTTCCAGCGCGCCAGCCGCACCCAGGGTATGGCCGGTCATGGGTTTGGTCGACGAACACGGCACACCGTTGGCGAACACCTGCGACACGGCGTGGCTTTCCATCGCATCGTTGTGCTGGGTGGCGGTGCCATGCAGGTTCAGGTAACCGATCTGAGCGGGCTGTAAACCCGCGCGCCCCAAGGCTTTGTGCATGGCTTGTACGGCGCCGCGGCCGCTGGGCTCCGGGGCGGAAATATGGTGCGCGTCACTGCTGGCGCCTGCGCCGAGCAGAGCGATGGTGTGGCCGTTGGCGGGGTGCCTGCTCATCAAGAACAGCGCTGCCGCTTCGCCGATATTGATGCCTCGACGGTTGACCGAAAACGGGTTGCAGCGCTCATCCGCCACCGCCTCCAGCGCCGAAAAACCGTTGAGCGTCAATTTGCATAGCGTGTCGACACCGCCGCACAGCACTACGTCGCACAGGTTCATGTCCAGCAACCGCTGGGCGCTCATCAGCGCCCGGGCGCTGGAGGTACAGGCGGTGGAGATCACATAGGCCGGCCCGCTGATGTTCAGCCAGTCGGCCAGGAACGTGGCCGGTGCACTCAGCTCTTGTTGCTGATAGCTGTAGTCAGCGGGGAACTGCTGATGCTGCAGGTAATGGGCAATGCCCTGACTGGCTTCATCAATGCCCGAGGTACTGGTGCCCAGCACGATGGCAATACGATCGCGGCCGAAGGTAGCGATTGCTTGCTCAATATCGCCCTGTATTTGCAATGCGGCTTCGAGCAACAGTCGGTTGTTGCGGCTGTTTTGCTGTTCGAGCCCCGCGGGGATCGCTGCCAGTTCGCCGCTTACCGCGCCGATGGTCGGCGAGCGTTCAGGCACCCAGCCGCTTTGCCGCTGCATGCCCGAGCAGTCACCGGCAAACAGTTTGCTCGCCACTTCGGCGGGGCCTCGGCCCAGAGAGCAGACCACGCCCAGTGCGTTGAGGTAAGCAGTCATGGGGCGGCCTCCAGCGGGCTGATTGTGTAATGCAGATCGCCCTTCATATCGATGCGAAATGCCTCGGGTTGCTGGTAGTGCACTTGCCAGCGCTGTTCAATAACTCGCAAGTCAGCCGCAGTTTTTGCTTGTGGATAATTGTCCGCCAGCTCAGTTGCCGGTGTCAGTGCAAACAATAGCGCGGCGAAGAGTTCGCGGGCCTCGGGGTTGGGCGGCAACAGACCGTCAGCCTGCCAGGTGCCGTCTTGCAGTAATTGGCGCGCCAGCGGAATACCCAGGGGGTCCATCAGCGACCAGCGTAGGGCAGGTCCTTGCTGCTGGATCACCAGCAACCAGTCTTGCCGTTGTTCGGCCTGTTCGCGCTGGATATGCAATTGCATGGGCAGGGCCAGGGTTGGCGTTTTCCTGGGCAGCGGCAAGCTGGTGCAGCTACTGAGCAGCATGCACATCACTAACCACACAAACATTATCCGTGTGGGAGCGGGCTTGCTCGCGATGCAGGCAACTCGGTTCATCTGATTCACAGCAGCGATCCTGTCGCGAGTAAACCCGCTCCCGCAGGGGATTGGGGTTTGCGCGCCACCACGTTGACCAGGGTTTCATCACGCTGGCCCACCGGTTTTGGCTTTAGCAAGCCAACCCGCTCCAACAGGCCGAAGTCCTTGGAGCGACTCCACCACAGGTAAGGATAGGAGATATTCTGTGGCTCAAATTCAAAGCCCTGGTCACGGATCATCTCCAGGTATTGCGCTGCGCTTTTTTGCACATGCATGGGGTGACGGAACAGCCAGCGGATCACCCAAGTGTCGATATAGGCTTCGGTGGACTCGGCAAACAGCAAGTAACCACCGGGCTTGAGCACCCGGTAGAACTCGGCCAATGCCCGGTCCTGTTGCACCAGGTGATGAAAAGTCTGGTGACAGAACAGGATGTCGATGCTGTCATCGGCCACCTTCAGCTCAGCGCAATCGCTGCCGATCAGCTCAATGTCGATGCCCTGACGCCGGGCTTCTTCGGCGCTCAAGTGCAGGCTCAGGGGATCAGCATCGAGGCCGATCAGGCGCTTCGGAGCGAAGGTTTTGTCCAGGTATTGGAACGATTTGCCCTGGCCGCAACCGGCATCGAGGATCACCGGCGCGGTTGGCAGTTCATCACTGAACAGGCTGCGCAGGTCATTGATGGCCACCCGCAGTACATGGTGCTGCCAGGTGTGGCTGCGCAAGAACCAGAACCCCAGGCGGGTTTCTTCAACGTAGGTATCGCTCAGAGGTTTCATGCGGGCTCCGTGGCGCAGATATCCGACAGCATGCGCAAACGGCGCCTGGACTCGCTGACAAAGGGGTTGCTTTCGTCCCAGGCATAACCGGCCAGGATCGAGCTGATCATGCTGCGAATATGCGGCTGGCTACCGGGGTGGTAGATCACGTCCTGGAAGGTGCCGGCGTACCAGCCTTCAACATAGCAACGGAAGGTGTCGACCCCGCGCTTGAGCGGTTCGGCAAACTCGCTTTGCCAGTCCACCGCCTCGCCTTGCAACTGACGGTGCAGCACGCCCGCCGCCATGCTCGCTGAACGCATGGCGATGGTTACGCCCGAGGAGAACACCGGGTCGAGGAACTCGGCAGCGTTGCCCAATAGTGCAAAACCAGGGCCGTGCAGGGTTTTGACGTTGGCCGAGTAACCGCCCAGGGTACGGGCCGGAGTGTCCCATACGGCATTGGCCAGCACCCGTTGCAGGCTGGGGGTTTCATCGATAAAACTGCGCAGGCAGGTGTCGAGGTTTTCACTGCGGCCTTCGAAATGCCCGGCTGCCGCCACCACGCCCACCGACGTGCGGCCATTGCTGAACGGGATGCTCCAGAACCAGATGTCGCGCTGGGTCGGGTGGGTGGTAATAAGGATTTTGTTGCGATCAAAACCTTCGTAATCGATACGGTCTTCCACGTGGGTAAACACCGCCTGACGCAGCGGAAAGTTCGACGGTGCTTCAAGGTCGAGCAAGCGCGGCAATACGCGGCCGTAGCCGCTGGCGTCGAGAATGAAGTCAGCTTCAACCTGATAGCGGCTGGTGTCTTCGCGCTCAATGTGCAGGAGCGGTTTGGCACGCTCGATATCCGTGCTGATCACGGTTTCGCCATAACGGATTTCGACACCTTGCAGCGCGGCTTGATCGGCCAGCAGTTTGTCGAAGTCCGCGCGTTGCACCTGAAAGGTGGTGGGTTTGCCGTTACTGAATGTGTCACCAAAATCGAAGGCGCTGTATTGCTCGCCCCAGGCGAAGGCAGCACCGTTTTTCAGCTGGAAGCCGGCGGCCTGCACCGCGTCCAGCATGCCCGCTTCTTCGATGAAGTCGATGCAGTGCGAAAGCAGGCTTTCGCCAATCGAAAAGCGCGGGAAGTGCTGGCGCTCGATAACCAGCACATCGTGGCCCTTGCGTTTAAGTAGGGCCGAGGCAATGGCGCCGGACGGTCCTGCACCGATGACTACAACCTGACGACGTTCCATTTCTATTCCTGACACAGGCGCTCCTTGCCGGGTACCACGGCAGACTTCAAGGGGGGGTTGCTCATACCCGCCAGCGCCGGCAGCAGCGTGGCGATGAGGCTCATCAGTATCAACGCGAAGTACAACGCGGGACTGATCAGCTGTTGTTGCAGCAGCAAGTTGAGGAATACGATCTCACTCAACCCGCGAATGTTCAGCAGCAGGCTCTCACGCCATCGGCTGGCGCCTGCAAACGAGGGCGTGGCCCAGCTCAGTCCGAGCCAGTTGCCCAGCAGTTTGCTGGCCATCGGCAGAAGCAACAGGGCCGCCAGTTGCAGCGGGCTTATCTGGCCCAGGGCGCTGTGTACATCAATCTGCACAATGCCGAACGTCAGAATCAGCGGGATCGCCAGCGTGGTCTGCATGCGCTCAAGCCACACGGCCTTTAACGGCATCACCAGCGGTACCTTGAGCCATGCCATGCAGACCAGATAGCCGACGCCAAATATCAACGCATTGAGGCGGTAATGTTCAGCCACCACCAACAGTGCGAAAAAACTCAGGCTGTAGCACAGCGGCTGACGAATGCGCAGGCCGCGCATCAGCAGCGGCAATAAAGCCCCGGCCAGCGGCAGTAATACACTGCTCAGGTTCAGGCTGCCCTGGGCCAGGCCGAACAGGCTCCAACAGGTCAGGTCGATCACAATTGCGCTTTGCACCAGGCGACGGGAGGCAGCAGGCGGGTAGTCGATATGGCGCAGGTACAGGTACAGCACCGGGATGGCAGTGATGGCAAACACCAGCCCCACGGCCAGCGAATTCAGCCAGGGTTGCTCGGGCAACAGCCAGACGGCGCAGGCGAGCCCGCTGACGAAGGGCACGGCAAAGCTGGGCAGGGCGATTTTCAGGCTCTGGCGGTCCAGTCGCAGATCAATCACGTCGCTCAAAATGGTCCCCAGCAACAGGGCGAAGCTCAGGCTGTAAAGGCTTTTGAGCCAGACCGGCGCCACCAGTTGTGCACCGTTGAGCTGCCAGTGCGGCTCGATCCAGAACAGCATCAGCAACGGCAAACCGATGGACGCCAGCAACAACTGGCTGACAATCGGGATCATGCGAAAGCGCCGACCCACGTGAGTGGCCAGCGCAAACAGGACTAACGCCAGCAGCCAGAACAGACCCGTCAACACGGCCTATGCTCCTGCTTGCCCGCCCAGGGGGCGAGGATAAAGCTGAACGCCAGCCCCAGGCTCACCGACAAGCCGAAATTGCTCACCGCCGGTGTACTCGACACCGCCAGCAAGCCAAACGACAGCCATGTGGTCAGGGCGGCCAGCAAGGTGCCCAGCAAGCTGACGGCCGCACCACCGATTTGCTCGCGCATCAGAATCGCGTAGTCGACGCTGATGGCGGTGACCAGCAATAAGCCGAACAGGCTGAACAAGGTCAGCGGCTGGCCCAGCCAGCCAAGGCTGGCGAGGCTGCACAGGGCGGCGAGGAGCGGCAGCGCAACGATGCGCAATGCTCCGCCAAAGCCAAACGGAGCGATCAAGAGCACGACGATCAGCGCGCATGACAACAGCTTCAATTCAGCAGCGCTGATTTGTGTGGCCGCAAACACTTTGTTCAAGTCCCCCAGGCGATCCACCAGTTTCACACCGGGCAAGTCCTGCGTTTGCGCACGCAACAGGCTGGCATCATTTAAACCTTGCAGGCTGACCATCGCGGCGACGCCGTCGGTATTTTTGCCCAGCCATAGTGCTCGCCATGGTTCGGCCAACGGGCCTGCCAGCGCATCGTCGATTGACTGATCGGGCAAGGCTTGCAGCTGCGTCAGCTCGGTTTGCAAGGCGCTTTCGGGTACG
The DNA here is from genome assembly GCF_009600035.1 of Pseudomonas sp. FSL R10-2964. Classification (NCBI taxonomy): domain Bacteria; kingdom Pseudomonadati; phylum Pseudomonadota; class Gammaproteobacteria; order Pseudomonadales; family Pseudomonadaceae; genus Pseudomonas; species Pseudomonas sp. FSL R10-2964. Next base: position 20,703 of record NZ_WIWH01000010.1, read on the forward strand.
CCCAGCGCCAGCAGCGGCTGCCAGTGTTGAGGCAGCGCGCTGAGGGCGGCGCGCAATCGTTGTTGCTCGCCGGGCTGGCTGACCAGTTGGTTGAGGGCCAGAAAGCCTTGCAACTTGCCGCTGCCGATCAACTGTTCCAGGCGCTGGCTCAGGCTGCTCTGGCGCTCCAGTAATTGCTGTTCGTTGTCGGCGCGTACCAGAAAGAACTGGCTGGTTGGCTGATAGCCGGTGATGCGCGCAATGGCCTGGGCTTCGTTCATCAACTGTGGCGGGGCGCCGACCCATTGGCGGATGTCGTTTTTGCTGGTGAGCTGCCACAAGCCGGCGGCACAAAAGGTCAGCAGCAGTGCCAGCAGCGCAGCTGTCGGGACTTTTTTCAGCAGTGCTGCGCGTGCATCAAGCAGACTTTGCGCAATGCTCAGTGGCCATTGCGCAGGACGCAACTCGACGCCTTTGAGCAGCGCCGGCAGCAGGCACACCGCACTCAAGTAAGCGCCGATCAAACCGGCCGCGGAAAAAAGGGCGATTTGTGTCAACGCCGGGAAGGGTGTGAAAGCCAGCGCCAGATAACCGATGCAACTGGTGGCCAGGCTCAGGCTCAGACCGGGCAAGGTCAGGCGCAAGGCGGGCCAGCTGCGCCAGGGTCTCAGGCTCCAGCTTTTGGACAGGTAATGCAGGGGGTAATCCACCCCCACGCCGATCAGGCTGGAGCCCAGCACCAGTGTCATCACGTGCATGCTGCCAAACCACGCGACACAGGCCACGGCGCCAAACAGCATGCCCACCAGCACTGGAACGAAGGCCAGCAGCACGCGCCAGCGCCGGAAGGCCAGCAGCAACAGCAGCAAAATACCCACCGTTGCACCACCGCCGACCCAGGTGATTTCCCGGCTGGCTTGTTGTTGCCCGCTGGCGGCATACAGCAGGCCACTGGCGGCGAGTAATTGCACGTCGTTTTTAGCGACCTGTTCACGGCTCTGTTCGAGCAGTTCGGCGACCCGCAGAGGCAGCTTCATATCGAATGCATTGCCTTGCGTACGGGCGCGCAACAGCACCCAGCTTTTGCCGTCGGCATCGGCAATCAGGGCGCCGCTGCCAATGTCCAGTTGCACTGCACCGTGTTGCGGCTGGCTGTTTTGAATGCGACCGGTCAGGCCCAGCCAGTCATCCTGGCTGGGCACCAGGCTAAAGCCGGTAAAGGGGTCGAACAACGCCTGCACCCGCTGCTGGATAAAGGCCTCGGGGTGTTCGATCAACTGGGTACGGTCGGCGTTCGAGAGCATCGCCAGACGCCCGCGCAGCAGTTGCTCGCGCAGGGCCGGGAGGTCGGCTTGCAGGTCCCACTGGACCTTTTCAAACAGGCCGCTGGCTTGCCATTGCTCGCCCAATTGTTGAGCGCTGGCGATCGCCTGCTGACGGTCTGCACTGGCGACCAGCACCAGCATTTCGCGGTTCAGGGGCTCTTGCATGCGCTGTTCGGCGCTGAGCTCCAGCGCATCCGGTGTGTCGCCTGGCACCAGCTCCATCAGGTTGGCCGACAGCGGCGCACCGTGGCGCCACTGCCAGCCAGCCAGTGCCATCACGGCCAGCAACAGAACCAGAAAGGCCCGTGGCAGCCAGCGCTCACTGCGCAAAGTCGTTTTGCTCCGCGTCGCTCAAGGGTTGATTGCCGACGCTGTTTGGCATTTTTAGCAGCGTGCTGTCACCTTGGGCTTCTTGCAGTTCGATACGTTGCACCAGCTCGCCGCCTTCAATATTGATCCGGGTGAACACTTGCTTGAGCAGCAGTGAACGTGGTGTCAGCGTCAGCGCCCAGCGGCTGGGTTCGCCTTGTAATTGCAGGTCGAAATCACGTTGCAGGCCGCTGCTGTCGCCTTGCAAAACAGCGAGGAACAAACGGTTCTGCTCGGCGCCCGCGCTTTTGCCCGGGAGCATCTGCCATTGCGTGCCGTCGCGTCGGGCGATGCCCTGGGCGTTGATGCGGTAATCCTGTTGCAGCGGGGTTTTCAGTTGCCAGAGCAGGCCGTGGTCCTTGGCCAGGACAAATGTGCCGGTGCTGGTGAGTGGCTTGGGCAGCGCGCGCAGGTGTTTTTCCTGGATGAAATCACCGTGGATCACCTGGGGCTTGGCCAGTTGTTCGCTCAGTTGTTGCAGGTCGAAGGCGTGGGCCAGTGGGGTGAACAGCAAGGCGGCGAACAGCAATGAGAGACGGGTGCGGCCTTTGCCCTCTCCCAGAGGGAGAGAGGGCAGAATGGCTGAGTTCTTGAGTGCGCCGCGGTCAATCCCCTCTCCCTTTGGGAGAGGGCTAGGGTGAGGGGCTTTTGATCCATTCATGACAGCACCCGCTCTACAGCCCGCACAAAACACCCAGGCGAGGCCAATTGCATCTCCCGGCTCTCAATTTCAACCGCCACCTGCACTGTAACTGCCCTAGTCAAACGCTCACCCGTGACCGCATCGCTAATCAGATAATTAATCTTCAGGCGGTTCTCCCATTCCACCAGGCTGGCGCGCACGTTGATCCGCTGGCCGAACGTGGCGCCGCGGACATAACGCAACTGCATGTCGATCACCGGCCACGCATAACCCGCTTCGAGCATCTGCGTGTAGTTGTGACCGATATGGTCAAGCAGCGCACAGCGCGCCACTTCGAGGTATTTGACGTAATGCCCGTGCCACACCACGTGCATGGTATCGATGTCGAAAAACGGCACCAACACTTCGGTATCAACGTGAAAAACCCCTTTACTACGCATGCAGCCTCCAGTGTTGTTGGGCGATGCGGCTCAGGCACAAACGCAGTTCGGCTTCCAGGGCGCGGTCTTCAACCACGGGGGCAAAATCCTTGGCCAGTTCGGCATGCATCTGCGCCAGCGCCGGCGGCAACGGGCGAGCGTCTTCGGCACGGCTGCGCAGCCAAACGCCCTGATGGGCAGCCAGCAAGGTGGCCGCTGCCACCTGCTCGGTCAACTCCAGTACGCGGATCGCATCACGAGCGGCGATGGTGCCCATGCTCACCTTGTCCTGGTTATGGCATTCCGTGGAGCGGGAGAAGACGCTGGCCGGCATGGTGTTTTTCAATGCCTCGGCAGTCCAGGCGCTGGTACCTATCTGCACCGCTTTAAAGCCGTGGTTGAGCATTGCCCGTTCTGCGCTGGCGCCCGACAGGTTGCTCGGCAGGCCGTGGTTGTAGCGCACGTCCACCAACAGGGCGAGCTGGCGGTCGAGCAGGTCGGCGACGTTGGCCACCAAGGTCTTGAGGCTGTCCATCGCAAAGGCGATATGGCCGCCGTAGAAGTGCCCGCCGTGCAGTACGCGCTCCTCTTCGGCGTCAATGATCGGGTTGTCGTTGGCGCTGTTGAGTTCGGTCTCGATAAACCCGCGCAGCCAGCTCAGGCTGTCTGCCAGCACGCCCAGCACATGGGGCGCGCAACGCAGCGAGTAGCGGTCTTGCAGGCGATGCAACGGTGCGGTGGGGGCATCGATGGCGAGGTCCTGACGGATCCAGGCAGCGACCTGCATTTGTCCCGGGTGCGGCTTGGTGGCAAACAGGCGTTCGTCAAAGTGCTCGGGGTTGCCTTGCAGCGCCACCACGTTGAGGGCGGTGATGCGCGTGGCCAGTTTGAGCAGGTAGTCGGCGCGGGCATAGGCCAGGCAGGCGAGGCCGGTCATCACGGCGGTACCGTTCATCAGTGCCAGCGCTTCCTTGGGCCGAAGTATCAGCGGTGTCCAGCCCAGTTCCCGGTGCACATCTGCTGCAAGGCGGCGCTCGCCCTTGAACAGGACTTCGCGTTCGCCCGACAGGGTTGCGGCCACGTAAGACAGTGGCGTCAGGTCGCCACTGGCCCCCACCGAGCCTTCTTCGGGGATCAGTGGCAGGATGTCGTGGGCAATAAAAGCCTGCAATCGTTCCAGCAACTCTATGCGCACCCCCGACACGCCGTGGCACAGCGACTGCAAGCGTGCCGCAAGCACCGCGCGGGTGGCTTGCGCATCGAGCAATTTGCCCAGGCCGCAACCGTGGAAGGTATAGAGGTGGCGGGGCAAGGCTTCGACGTGCTCCAGCGGCACCGCAACCACGCAGGAGTCGCCGTAGCCGGTGGTTACGCCATAGATCACGCCTTCCTTGTCCAGCAGCGAGTCGAGAAAGCGCGCGCCCTTGGCGATGCGCTCGCGGTAGTCGGGGTCGTCCTGCAGCCGCGTTGGCGCCTGACGATTGGCCAGGGCCAGCACGTCTTCAATGCGCAACGGGGTTTGGCCGAAGGTTACTGGCTCATGCGGATGCGTCGTCATCGGTCTTCCAGAAAGGGTAAAAGTTGAACCATTGTTGCGGTGCCTGCAGGCAGTAGTAGCCCAGGCGGTCGGCGTAGAGCGTGGCCCAGTCGTCGATCACCTGCTCGCGGTTATTGCGTCGCCACACCACTTCGCGGGCAAAGGGTTCGAGGATGACTCGATAACGGCCTTTGTGTTTGAGGCAGAACATCAGATTGACCGGGCATTTGAGCAGTCCTGCCAGCAACCACGGGCCTTGGGGGAATGCTGCCGTATAGCCGAGGAAACCGACCTCTATATGGCGCCCGCCATTGAGTGGTACGCGGTCACCGGCGATGGCCAGCCATTCGCCGTTTTCCAGGCGCTGGTTGAGTTGCAGCATCACCGCCGGGTTGAGTTCACTGACCTGAATCAACCGTAAATGGCTGGCCCCGGCTTCGCCCAGCAGGCGGTTGAAGTGTTCGGCATGCCGGGTGTGAACCAGCACATTCATGGTCACCTGCTCGCCCAGTTCGGCGAGCGCACGGCAGACTTCAAGGTTCCCCAAGTGGGCGCCTACCAGCATCTGCCCGCGTTCGCCGCGCAGTTGATTGCGCAGCAGCGCGGGGTCAACGATTTCGATGTCTTCGATCTTGAGACGGCCATTCCATACATCGAGCTTGTCGAGCAGGGCGTCGGCAAACGCCATGAACTGCCCGAATACCCGCCAGCGAGTAGGGCGCAACTCGCTTTGCTCGCTCCAGTCGGCCAGGCGCTGCTGGTATTGCCAGATGCTGCGTCGTGCGCGGCCGCCGAACACAAAGAAGTACAGCACAATGGCGTAAAGCACCGGGCTGAGCACACGTCGGCCCAGCAACCTGACGCCCAGGGCGGTGAGCTTCATCAGCCGGAAACTGCCGCGCTCTTTGTGGGCAGCCCAATGCTGTTGAGGTTCATTCATGCTTTGCAGCGCCTCCAGAGGATGCCCGGCAAGCGTATCAACATGCCGAAAAACAGCTTGGTGTGCATGCTCGAAATCAGCGCATTGTCATGGAACAGGCGAAAGTGCGAGAGACCGTCCTGCGGGTAGTGGACCTGGGTCGGCAGCCAGCACATCGGCTGGTTGCGCCACGCCAGGCGAACCAGGATCTCGGGGTCGAAATCCATGCGCTTGCCCAGCGTTACCGAGTTGATCAGTGCGAGGGTCGGCGCCAGCGGGTAGACCCGAAAACCGCACATCGAGTCGGGAATCTGCAATGAAAGGCTGTTGATCCACACCCACACATGGGTCAGGTAACGCGCATACAGGCGGCCCTTGGGCACGCTGGCATCGTACTGTGGGTAACCGCAAACCAGCGCTGCAGGGTTTTGCTGTGAAACCCGCATGAAAGTAGCGACGTTGCGCAGATCGTGCTGGCCATCTGCATCCACTTGCAGGGCATGGGTAAAGCCCAGTTGCATGGCTTCACGAAGACCGGCCATGACTGCGCCGCCTTTGCCCTGATTGACGGCCAGACGAATGAGGAAGATGTTTTCGCCACGGGCAAGCTCACCAAGAACAGCGGCGCAAGCGGGGCTGCTGGCGTCGTCGACCAGCACACAGGGCAAACCGGCGGCGCGCAGGGCCGCGACCACGCCAGGCACGGCGGTTTCGTGGTTGTACACCGGGATCACGGCGCAGGGGTTATGCACGGGACTATTACTGTTATCCACAGGGGGCCTCCAGCACGATGCGACCACTGGAACAGGGTGCAGTGGCGTTGCGGTAGGCGAAGTGCAATTTTGCGCGTTCGCTGTCAAAGCGCAGGGTTAATTCAATGGCGTCCCCGGGGCGCACCAGTTGCTGGAACTTGAGTACTTCCATCCCGGCAAAACGCGGCGGCAGGTCGAGCAGTTGCTGGCCCAACACCATTGCCCAGTCCACTTGCACCACACCCGGCAACACCGGTGTTTTGGGGAAATGGCCGCTGAAGAACGCCAGGTCCGGCGGGATCGACAGGTTCAGCGTCCACTGACCGGCGTCTTCGCTTTGGCTCAACACTTCCGGCAGCTTGGGCCGGGGTGCGAGTAACAATGCATCGATCCGGGCCTGTGGCAGCTTGCCCTGGCTGTTGAGTGGTAACTGGCGCAGCAAACGCCAGCGGCGCGGCAAGGCCACGGCTTCGCAGTGCTGACTCAAGTGCTGGCGCAGGGTGTGGGTCAGGGCTCGGCGCCCCTGTTCGCGCAGGGCAAACAGGCCACTGGCGCTGAGCACCAGCAGGGCGCCCAGTGAGGCGCGTTGGTCATGCACCACGCCCAGGCGGGCTTCGGCTACCCAGTCATGGGAGACCAGCGCCTGCTCCAGCATTGGCAGGGAAATACGTTTCTCTTCGAGTTTGACGATGCGATCCAGTCGCCCGAGCAACTCAAATCGCCCGTCGGCTTCAATACGGGCGGCATCAGCCGTGTGTTCGACATGGCCCTTGGGCAAGTAGCTAGAGGCGATGATCAAGGCGCCGTCACTGCTCTGGCTCAATTGCACATCGGCAAAGGGCTGCCACAGGTGTTGCCCCTGACGCCAGGCGATACCGCCGGTTTCGGAGCTGCCGAGGATCTCGGTCGGCCACTGGCCCAGCCGTTCGAACAGCGTCCGGGCTGCTTCTTCGGGCAGGGCACCGCCAGAAGAAAATACTCGGCGGACCGAGCTTAACGCCGGCCAGTCGAGGTTGTCGGCCATGCGCTTGAGCAAGGCCGGGCTGGCGATCCAGGCAAAAGCAGCGTGCTCACGGCTGGCGCGTTGCATGTCTTCAGGGAAGGCCAGTTGTTTGCGTACAAAGCTGCGGCCTGCGCACAGAGGCCACAACACACGGAACAACAGCCCGTAGATGTGCTGCGCCGCCACACTGGCAATAATGCATGCATCACCCAGATCAGCACCCCACAGTTGCTCCAGTGCCTGAACCTCGTTGGCCATCTGGCGCAGGCTTTTGTCGATCCGTTTGGGTTCGCCGCTGGAGCCCGAGGTGCACAAACTGAGCTGGCACTGGTCCAGATCCAGTTGCGCTGCAGGCAGAGGATCGGCGTACAGGTCCTGCAACTCTTCGCTTTGAGTTATCCACAGGTCAACCTGGCTGTCCCATCGAAGGCGGGTTTGCGCTTGCAGGTCGGCGGGCAAGAGCACGCTGACTCCGGCCTGCCAAGCACCGAGCAAGGCCTGCGCCAGCTCGGCGGCATCTTCAAGGTGTACGGCAACGCGTCGCACGCCGCGCTGTTGCAGGCCGCCCGCCAGGCGCAGGGCCCGTTCACGCAGGGTGTCGTGGTTCAGTTCGGGGTCAACGCTGACCCGGCGATCTGCGTGCCCCTTGAGCAACAGGTGCTCAAGATTTATCCAATTCATGCCCGGCCTCTTACCTTCTGTCGTATCAGCCATTCAATGAAAAACAGCAGCCCCATCAGCGCGTAGGCGATCAGGCCGTTGTACAACGTCCACCAGCTCAGCGGCGCCCACAGCGTCAGGGAGGCTGCGACTAATCCGTTTAGCATGAAGAACAGGCACCAGACCTTGGTCACCTGCCGCGTGTAATCAATTGCAATATCGGGCAGCACGGGCTCGCGCAACCGCGCCAGCCGCTCGATCATTGGCGGCCCGTACTTCAGGCTCAGGCCGAACAGGCAAAGCATGAACGTGCTGACCAGCACCGGGTACCAGCGCAACAGTGCCGGGCTGTTGAACAGCCCCAGCAGGGCGCAGAACATCAATGCAACCACCGCCATCAACAGACTGCCCGGGCGGCGTTCGCCGGTCAGGGCGCGGGCCAGCCACAGGCTGCCCAGCAGCAGCGCGAATTGCCACGGGGCGAAATGGGCCATGCCGAAGTACACCGCAAAGGGGTACATCAGTCCGGCCAGCAACAGGCCGAGGCCAATCAGGCGGTTCATGCGTCAGCGTGAACCAGGCGGTAAACCGCCTCGACCACGTCATTGACGGTACGCACCGATTTGAATTCTTCAGCGGCGATTCGTTTGCCGGTTTTACGCTTGATATGGTCAATCAGGTCGACAGCGTCAATGCTGTCGATTTCCAGATCCTGATACAGGTTGGCGTCCAGGGTGATGCGTTCGGGTTCCAGTTCGAAAAGTTCGACCAGAGCGTCGCGCAGGGTGTTGAAAATGTCGTCACGGTTTTGCATGGTTCGGTCTCAGGCTGCCTGTTTGGCGGTGACAAAAGCCGCAAGGCTGGCCACGTTGGAAAAATGATTGCGTGTATCTTTGGCGTCGGCGTCTATTTTGATGCCGTAGGTCTTTTGAATCGCCAGGCCCAGCTCCAGTGCGTCGACCGAGTCCAGCCCCAGGCCGTCGCCAAACAGGGTTTGATCGTCGCCAATGTCGCTGACACTGATGTCTTCGAGGCCCAGGGCATCGATGATCAGCTGTTTAATATCGTTTTTCAGATCGCTCATCTGTGGCGAGCTCCTTAATAAAATAGTCATGCACGAAGTCGTTGAGCAGGCGCGAGGCTTTGGGCGGCGGGCCAAGCGCGGAAAATGTATGTGGATCTATATCGGCACCGACCCGAAAGCTGAAGTGCACGCGACGCTCGGGTATGCGATACCAGGGCTCGGCCTTGGTCAGCGTGGTGGGGCTGACCTTGATCACCACCGGCGTAAGGATCTTCGCACCCCGCAGTGCAATCGCGGCGGCCCCGCGATGAAAGGATGGCGCATGGCCTGGCCGGGTACGCGTCCCTTCCGGGAAAATCACCAGGGTCTGGCCTTGCTGCAACGCCCCCGCAGCGTTATCGAGCATGTCTACGCTGCCATCATTGCTGATGTATTGCGCCGCACGCACAGGGCTACGGGTAAACGGGTTTTGCCAAAGGCTCTGTTTGACCACGCAATTGGCGTTTCTCACCAGGCCGATCAAAAAAACCACATCGATTAGCGACGGGTGGTTGGCGATGATCATCTGCCCGGGGCGGCCTAGCCGCTCGGCACCCTGGACGTCATAGGTCAGCACGCCCATGCGCGCCATGGTGCGAATAAACAGCCAGAACAGGCGGCTGACGGTAAAACGGGCACGCTCGCGCTGACGCGTGGCATCGCCCGGCAGGCAACTCAGCACCGGAAAAATCACCAGACGCAGGCACAGGCAACCGATACCGAACAGTGCAAAGCTGATGGCAGTGGCGATCAAGCGCCAGGCATAAGCATCACGGCGGGCGCTCACAGGCTGTGCTGCCAGTTCCACACGCGGTTTTTCCAGGTGTGCTGGAATGATCTCTGCTGCTTATCGAGCAGTTGGCGCAACAGATTCAGGGCATGGGGCCATTGAGCTTGTTCTATGCCTGCGGTACCACTGGCGAGTGAAACCTGCCATTGCTCGCCCGGGGTCAGCAGCAGGCCCACGGCATAAGGGAAGGGCACGTCATTGATACAGCGTGCATAGGCCTCGGGTGGCTGCTCTTCGGTGATGATCAGCAACACGGCGGGCGCGCCTTCATTGAGCAGGGCGCAGGCTTCGATCAGGCCGTGCTCCAGGCCGTCTCCGGCGGCAGCAATAGCGGTCATTTCGCTGGTTTCGCCGCGCATGATCGACCACAGGCCAATCACGGCGTTATGCACCGAGAGGCTGAACTGCGTGGGGGACAAGGGCTGATCCGCCGCGAGGTCGCTGAGTATGTCGAATGTGCGCGGGGTTTCACCGTGACGCGAGGCAAAGACCAGCGGTAATGCTTCATGGCCTTCGGCCAATGGCCAGCCGACGCAGAATGCCATGCGAGCCAGGCGGCTGAGGCGGCGCCGTTGCATGGCGGGTAAAAATGAGACATCGGGTGCTGTGCTGTTGGCAGCAAGTACACAGGGGTGCTGGCTCCAGGCTTGCCAATCGGCCACGGTGTCGAGGCCTGGAGCCCAGGCGCGCCACGCGGCGATATTGAAATTGATCACTGGAGTTCATCCCGCCCTTGCAGGCTTCCTTGATGCGAAAGTGGACACCGATCGACGCCGCACTTGATACAGAGGGGCGATATTATCCCGGTGCAGTTGGTTCGTAGCAAATATTGCTTACAGCCCCAGTGTGGTTTTTCTGGGAATTTAGAAAAATAGGATCAATGGATTTTATTTGAGAGATTTATTCGTTTGTTTTTATGGAGATATTCTCGATTGATGTAGGGCATTTCTTAGCAAGGTAGCTAAGCCGCGCAAAGGGCATCTACACTCGGACACTCATAGGTACACGGAGGTTTTGAAATGCGTCGCGTGGTGTTTAACCAGAAAGGCGGTGTGGGTAAATCCAGCATCGCGTGTAACCTGGCTGCGGTTAGCGCCAGCGAAGGGTATCGCACGTTGTTGGTGGATCTGGATGCCCAGGCCAACTCTACTCAATACCTGACCGGACTGACCGGCGATGATATCCCTATGGGGATTGCCGAGTTCTTTAAACACACCTTGTCTGCGGGCGTGGGCTCGAAGAAAAACCGGGTCGATATTTACGAAACACCCTTTGAAAACTTGCACGTAGTGACGGCTACGGGTGAATTGGCCGATTTGCAGCCCAAGCTTGAGGCCAAGCACAAGATCAACAAGTTGCGTAAGTTGCTGGACGAGCTGGCTGAAGACTATGACCGCATTTATGTCGACACTCCACCCGCGCTGAATTTTTACGCGGTATCGGCGTTGATTGCCTGTGATCGTGTGCTGATTCCGTTCGATTGCGACAGTTTTTCACGTCAGGCGCTCTATGGCCTGCTGGCTGAAATCGCTGAGCTAAAGGAAGACCACAATGAAGACCTGCTGGTCGAGGGCATCGTGGTCAACCAGTTTCAGGCCCGGGCCAGCCTGCCCCAGCAAATGCTTGATGAGCTGATTGCCGAGGGGTTGCCGGTGCTGCCCATGTACCTGAGCAGCTCAGTGCGCATGCGTGAGTCGCATCAGGCCTGCCAGCCTTTGATTCACTTCGACCCGAGGCACAAGCTGACCCAGCAGTTTGTGGAGTTGCACGATTACCTGGATCAGAACGCTTAAGCGCTGATGCCTTGGCTGCGCAGCCAGGCGCCAAGTTGCTGCAATGGCAACGCACCGCTCTGGCGTGCGATTTCGCGGCCATTTTTAAACAGGATCAGGCTGGGTATCGAACGGATGCCCAGTTGCCCCGCCAGGTGCTGGTTGGCCTCGCTGTCGAGCTTGGCAAGCCGACACTTGCCCAGCAGTTGGCGGGCGGCCTGCTCAAATACCGGAGCAAAGGCCTTGCAGGGCCCGCACCACTCGGCCCATACATCTATCAGTAGCGGCAGGTCGCCCTTGATCTGGCTGGCGTAATCGGTTTGCTGCAAATCGAAGGGCCTGGCCAGCAATACTTCATTTTTGCAGCGCCCGCATTTGGGGTGCTCACCCAGGCGATCGCCGGGGATGCGGTTCAGGCCGTTGCAGTGGGGGCAGGGGATCAGCAGCGGTTCGGTCATGGAGAGCTCCTTGGAAGTGGCCATTGGTGCCGCCTGTCGCAGCGACTCCAGATTGATGGCGTGCAGTTCAGCAGATGAACACCTGGGCCGCCACCCCCCATGACGTATCTGCTCACAATGTGCTCAAGCCGGCCACCAGGTCTCTATCTAGGCTGTAAAAACCCCCCGGGCTTTGCACCGCTGGTCTGGCAATAGTTATCGCAAGTTGCGATTGCCAGGGTTCGGGTTTAGCCTTCATAGCAAGATGCGATAAGGACATTGCATGCGAGTGATTGCAGCAAAACGAATTTGGGAAGCCAAAGCACAATGGCCGCAATCGGCGAGCGCACTGGATGAGTGGTATCGCAAGATCAAAGTCCTCAGCCCTGAAGACTTCGCCGCGTTGAGGTCGTTTTTCCCCGCCACCGACAAGGTGGGTTCGTTTCATGTTTTCAATATAGGTGGTAACAAACTGCGGTTGATCGCCGTGGTGCGTTACCGGGTACAGCGCCTCTACATCCGTCATGTGCTGGATCACCGTGACTATGACAAGGGCAAATGGAAGGAATCAGCACCATGAACGCATTGGTCGAACAGGCAGCAGAGCATTGGCAATTCGTGGCGCCGCTGCTGCGCAAACCGAAAAACGAAGCCGATTACGACGGGCTGGTCGCCGCCCTTGATACGTTGATCGACTTGATAGGCGATGATGAGACCAACCCCTTGATGAGCCTGGTGGACATCATCGGTGACTGGGTTGAGGCTTACGACCTAGAGCATCGACCGATGCCCAAGGTCAGCGGCGTCGATGTGCTGCGCTCGGTGATGCAGGAACACGGGCTGACGCAAAGCGATTTGCCAGGTGTCGGCACCCAGTCTGTGGTGTCCGAAATCCTCAGCGGTAAACGCCAGCTCAACGTACGGCAGATTCGCTGGCTGGCCGATTACTTCAAAGTGCCTGTGGATATGTTTATCTGAGGCTGACGGCGTGCGCCACGCTGTGGCTGGTATGTGGGCCGACGACTGGCGACCAGCCTCGGTTCTGTGGGAGCGGGCAAAACCGGCAACAGTATATTTACCGGTTTTGCATCACGACGAGCAGCTGATTTCCAGATGCTTGCCCCACTCCGGCGGGCGTTCGGCGTAGCCTTCCATGCCCGGTTGTTCGGTGAACGGTTGGGTCAATACCGTGTGCAAGCGTTGCACTTCGCTGTAATCCCCGGCCTCAGCCGCATCGATGGCCTTTTGTGCCAGGTAGTTGCGCAGGATATACAGCGGGTTGACCGCGTGCATGCGCTCACGCCGGACGCTTTCATCGCTTGCGCCGTCTCGGGCAACCCGGGCCACGTACTGCGCGGCCCATTCGTCAAAACCCTTGAGATCGACAAATTCGTCTCGCAGCCGTGCTACTGCCTGTTCTGCCGGGAGGTCCCCCAGGCGCCGGAAAAACAGGTTGTAGTCGACGCTGCTGCCTTGCATCTTTTGCAGCAAGGTTTCGACCAGGTGTTGATCGGTGTCTTCGGCACTGGTCAGACCCAACCGACGGCGCATCAGGTCGAGGTAGTGGGCCTGGTACAGCGGCAAGAAAAGCCCCAGGGTTTCGCGCAAGGCTTCAACGCTGATAAACGGCGTCAATGCCTGGGCCAGGGCACTCAGATTCCACTGGCCGATCGGCACCTGGTTGCTGAAGGAGTAACGCCCTTCATGGTCGGAATGGTTGCAGATGAAGTTGGCGCCGAAGTCGTCGAGGAAGGCGAACGGACCGAAGTCAAAGGTGATGCCCAGGATCGACATGTTGTCGGTGTTCATTACACCGTGACAAAACCCGTAGGCCTGCCACTTGGCGATCAGTTCAGCGTTGCGTTCGACGATTTCGCGAAACATGGCCAGATAGGGTTCGGGTTGCTCAAGGCACTCTGGGAAGTGCATCGCCAGCACATGCTCACCCAGTAGCTTTTGCTGCTCGGGGCGCTTGGTGTAGTAGAAATACTCGAAGTGCCCGAAGCGTATATGGCTGGGTGCCAGGCGCAGCACCATGGCGGCGCGCTCCTGGGTTTCGCGCCACACCGGGGTGTCGGAGGCGATCACACACAGGGCTCGGCTGCTGGGGATGCCCAGTGCATGCAGTGCCTCGCTGGCGAGAAACTCGCGGATCGAGGAACGCAGTACTGCGCGGCCATCACCCATGCGCGAATAAGGGGTCATGCCGGCGCCCTTGAGGTGCAGGTCCCAGTGCTCGCCCGCGTCGTTATACACCTCACCCAGCAGTAACCCGCGGCCATCGCCCAGTTGCGGATTGTAAGAACCGAACTGATGACCGGAATAGACCATCGCCCGAGGCTCGGCGTTGGCCCACAGGGTATGGCCGCCAAACAGTTGCGCAAATACAGGGTCTTGGGTGACAGCGGGGTCGAGGTCGAGCAGTGCCAGGGCGGCGTCGCTGGCGACCACGACACGCGGTGCGTCAATGGGCTCAGGCAGCACATGGGTCGAGAAGGCATCACCCAGGCGGGCAAAGCGGTTATCAAAAGTCAGTTCGTCGAGGGCTTTCAATGACCGTCTCCAGTGAACAGTGGCGGATCGTGGCAGCGGGCTTGCCCGCGATGGCATCAACGGGCTTGGTTGGTTAAACCGATTCGTTTGCATCGCAGGCAAGTCAGCTCCCACAGAGGTTGCATCGGACTTGCGTCAGTCGAGCTTGCCCAACTGCGGCTTTTGCGGTGGTGGTGTCGGCTCGGGCGGGACTTCCGGCCCAACGGGCACCAGTTTGTATTCTTGCCCCTGCAGGTTCTTGAGGTACACCTCCATCTGCTGGAAGGAGATGTTGATGTGGTGGTTCTTGAACTCGCGGTTGATAAAGCGGTTGACCTCGTCGATCACCGGGTTGCGGTCGCCCAGGTCGCGTACGTGCATGCGCAGTTCGTGGTCGAGAGTGCTTTGGCCGAAGTTGAGGAAGTACACATGGGGCTCCGGGTCTTTGAGCACCCGCGGGTTCTCTTGCGCAGCCTTGAGCAGCAACTGCTTGACCAGGTCGAGATCGGAGCCGTAATCGACGCCCAACTTCAGGGTCACACGGGTGATGGTGTCCGTAAGCGACCAGTTGATCAGTTGCCCGGTAATAAAGGTCTTGTTCGGGACGATGATGTCTTTGCGGTCGAAGTCGGTGATGGTGGTGGCCCGGATGCGGATCTTGCTCACGGTACCTGACAGATTGCCGATGGTGATGGTGTCGCCGATCCGTACCGGGCGTTCGAACAGAATCATGATCCCGGAAATAAAGTTGGCGAAGATTTCCTGCATGCCGAAGCCCAGGCCTACCGACAGTGCCGCAACCAGCCATTGCAACTTGTCCCAGCTCACGCCCAGTGTCGACAGGGTGGAGACAAAGCCTACGCCGATGATCACGTAGGTCAGCAGGGTCGTAGTTGCGTAAGCACTGCCCTGGCCCAGATCAAGGCGCGACAGCACCAGCACCTCCAGCAGGCCGGGCAAGTTACGCGCCAGCGCGATGCTGATGCCGATGATGACCAGCGCACCTATCACGTCGCCGATGCTGATGGGCACCATGCTCATATTGGCGCCGGTACCGCTGGTATATTCGTAGAGGGTGATGTTGTCCAGGTAGGAAAAAACCGAGATCAAGTCAGCCCACACCCAGTACAGAATGCCGATAAAGCCAGCCAGCAGGGCCAGGCGGATCAGGCGCAGGGACTGTTGGTTGACCTGTTCGATGTCCAGGGTCGGCTCTTCGATAATCGTATCGTTGCCTTCGCCTGCTTCCTTGGCGGCCTGGCGTTTGGCCAGTGCACGCTGGTAGGCCAGGCGCCGTGCCGCTACTGCCAGGCCACGGACAAACGCCGCTTCGACCACCAGCCAGAGCATCAGCAGATAGAGGGTGTTGATCAGGCGGTCGCTGAGCTTGAGTGCGGTGTAGTAGTAGCCAAAACACACCGCTACAAACAGCGCCAGCGGCAGCAGGGCGAAGGCAAAACCGAGCAGCTTGCGCAGGCGATAGGCTTTTGTTGCTGTTTCAAAGTCGTTGAGCAACAGGCGGCAGAGCAGCCAGGCCATGGCCGCATAGCAACTGAGCACCACCAGAATACCCAGGACATCGTCGGCCAGCGCAGCCGGTTGTTGCTCGGCAAAGGCGACGACGGCCACCAGGGCCAGGACCACAAAACCGAGTTTGCGGATCCAGTTTTGCAAGAACGCGACCAACGGTTTTTCCCAGCGAAAATGCAGTTCGGCCACGCCACCCGGCGCCAGAATCCGGTAAGCGGTGTAGAACACCAGCCAGGCCTCGGCCATCTGAATCAACGCCGCGCCCGTATTGGCATTCATGCCCCGGGCATCGGTTTGCAAGGCGTAGCCGCACAAGGCCAGCGCCAATGAAATGGGCATCGCCAGCAAGATATTGATCAATATTGCCAGCGGCGTGTGCCATTGGCTGTCACGCTTGAAGTGACCGATGTCCTGATGGATCTTGTTCAATTTGCTGTAGAGGTAGCGACGTTTCCACAGCAGCGCCACGACCACCAGCAAAAACGGCAAGAACAGCAGGGGACGTTGCACCAGGCCTTCTGCCAGTTCACTGACGCTGGAACCCCAGGGCAGGGTGGTGATTTGCTGCTCAAGCTGGCGCGGTGCGGTTTCCAGCCATTCCAGATCCAGCGGCTTGTTGCTGGGGATCCAGAACATTTGCTCATCCAGCGTGGCGCGCAGGCTTTGGGCGGTGCTGAGCAGTTGTTTCTGGTTCAGTTGCAGGGTGATCGATTCGTTGAGCAGCGAGCTTAGTTCGCGGTTCAGGCGGTCCAGCAGATCGCTGCGGGTGTTGACCAGTTCGAGCAGGGTTTTGCGCAGTTGCGGTGTGACCTGGTCGGCAGGTTGGGTGGACAGCAGGTTGTCGACGTAAGTCGTGGGGTTGCTGATCAACTCGCGCTGCTGGTTGATTTCAAACTGGTACAGACGGATATCGGCGATTTCGTCTGCCAGATTCTTGTCCATTTTTTGCAGGCGCGGCAGGGCTTGCTTCTGCTTATAAAGTATCTTGGACAGCAACAAACTGCCCTTGAGCACGTTGATCTGCTCATCCAGGGCCTGGTCGCTCTGGGTAACGTTGTCCAGTTGTTGCTTTGTTTGCAGATTCTGCTGGGTCACCTCGTTGAGGCGATCGGTGCTGCGCAACAGGTAGTCGGAGAGCTTGAGGTTGATCGCGCTTTCGGTCGCCAGCAGGCTGCTGCTGCCGGACTTTTTAGCCTCGATGGATTGCTCGGTCACGGTCTGCTGCGACTGGGCCAGGCGCTTTTGATTGATCAGGGTTTGCAGGTCCTGGATTTCCTGGTCCTGGCGCGTGGTTTTTTCCAGCAGTAGGTCGTGCTGGCTGCCGCTCAGATCTTGCAACAGGCTGTTGCCAGCCAGTTCCTGGCGGCGCAGGGCAATCAGTGCGTTGAGCGAGGCGGCTTCGGCGTTGAGCTGGTTGCGCTGATCGGGGGTAAGCAACTTGCCATTGTCGCGTCCTGTTTTCAGGGTGGTGTTGATCTGCTGGATACGGGTCTGGCTGTTGCTGATCTCGGCCTGAGCCCGCTCGGGTCGGGTCTGCGCGGCAATGCTTTGGCTGTTGGCGATAGCCAGGGCTTTTTGCAGCTCGCCCTGTTGCGTGGTGCGTTCCGCCAGCAGTTGTTCCAGCTGCTGCACGGACAGCTCGCTGTAGCGCTGGGCTACGGGTATGGGTTTGCTGGCCTTGATTTTGGCCAGTTCGCGCTGGTTTTCGGCAGTCTGGCGAGGGGCATCGTTGATCTGTTGTTTGACGTCGTTCAGGCGCTGTTCGTAATCGGCTTTGCTGTCGAGCAGGGTCAGGGTCTGCTGGAGCACCGCCTGCAGGGCTTTTTGGTCGGCGTCCGGCAGTTTGCGCTCGGCAATTTTGTCCAGGCTTTGCTGCACCGCTTCGGCGGTAGGCGGGTCGGCAGCCTGAAGCGTGCCGACACAAAGGCTCAGGCCGAGCAGGACGGTGGCGATGAACGTGCGCAGAGTTGGCATAGATACCGGTCAGACAAGGGCGGAAAGTTGGAGTTTAGAGGAACAGCCCCGGGCCCGGTGCACTTCCTTCGGGGAATCTGACGCCCACTTTGGCGATCTTGTTCCCTTCCATCATCGCAACCGTCCAGATGGTGTTGTTCCACTCCACCTGGTCACCGACCACCGGCGCGCCGCCGACCTTGTGGGCAATGAAGCTGCTCAGTGAGGTGTTCGGGTCGATGCCGTCCAGCTTCAGGCCGTACAAGGCGGCCACAGCGCCCAGCTGGGCGTCGCCCTCGAGCACGAAGTCGCCGAAGAAACGCAGGTCCAGGCCACGGCTCGGGGGCTGGCTGAACAATTTGCCCAGGGCAGGCAAGTCGTGTTCGTGGCCGATGACGCAGAGCAGGTCACCCACTTCAAGCGTGGTACTACCCGACGGATGGAGCAGTTTTTTATCGCGAAACAGGGCGGCGATACGGGTGCCGTCGGGCATTTTCAGTTCACGCAGGGCCGCACCGATGCACCAGTTTTGTGCGTCGAGGCGATAAACAAAGAGTTCCCACTCGCTGGTGACATGCACTTCAAGGGCTGAACGGGACACAGGGGCCAGATCAGGCGGTACGGTCACCTTGAGCAGCTTGGCGACCCACGGCAGGCTGGTGCCTTGCACCAGAAGAGATACCAGAACGATAAAGAATGCCAGGTTGAAATACAGCTGCGCATTGGGCAGCCCGGCCATCAACGGGAACACCGCCAGAATGATCGGCACCGCACCGCGCAGGCCTACCCATGAGATAAAGGCTTTTTCGCGTCCATGGAAGGCTTTGAAAGGTAGCAGCCCCACTACCACTGACAGCGGGCGGGCAAACAGAATCATCCACAGGGCCAGTGCCAGTGCTGGAATGGCGATGGGCAACAGGTCGTGTGGCGTGACCAGCAAGCCCAGCACCAGGAACATGCCAATCTGGGCCAGCCAGGCCATGCCGTCGAGCATATGCAAAATGCCATGACGGCTGCGGATCGGACTGTTGCCAATCACCAGGCCGCACAGGTAGACCGCGAGAAAGCCGCTGCCGTGCAGGGCGTTGGTCAGGGAAAAGACCACCAGCCCGCCTGCGATCACCAGAATCGGGTACAGGCCGTTGGCCAGGTTGATACGGTTGACCATTTGCAGCATTAGCCAGCCGCCTGCCAGACCGACCGTGCCGCCGATGGCAAATTCACGCACCAGGTTGAGCAACAGGCTCCAGTGCAGGCCTGTTTCACCGCTGGCGAGCATGTCGATCAGGGTGACGGTGAGGAATACCGCCATCGGGTCGTTGCTGCCGGACTCGATTTCGAGGCTGGCTGAAACCCGCTCGTTCAGACCTTTGCCACCCAGCAGCGAGAACACTGCGGCGGCATCGGTGGAGCCGACAATGGCGCCAACCAGCAGACCCTGGATCAAGTTGAGATTAAACAGCCAGGCGGCCATCAGCCCGGTCAGCCCCGTGGTGATCATCACCCCAACCGTGGCCAGCGATAACGCGGGCCATAACGCCACGCGAAAACTGGAAACCCGGGTGCGCAAGCCGCCGTCGAGCAAAATCACCGCCAGAGCGAGGTTGCCCACCAGATAGGCCGTGGGGTAGTTGTCAAAAATGATGCCGCCGCCATCGACACCTGCGGTCATGCCCACCGCAAGGATGATGACCAGTATCGGGATGCCCAGGCGCGAGGACAGAGAACTTACCAGGATGCTTGCGCCTACCAGCAACGCGCCGATCAAGAACAGGCTGTTGATGGTCGTCGCATTCAAAGGCAGTACTCCAGAAAGCTAAAAAAGACAGGGCGCAGACCTGGCATGCAGCCTGCGTGCCATCGATTCTAACCTGCGCCATTGGCGGGCTGTCAAAAAAGGTTTTGAATGGATTACACCCTGGAGGTGTTTGGGCCTGTCGAGTAGGACTGAAGGCCTTTCTTACAAAAAAATGGGATTTTCACTGCATTTTTATATTAGGTAAATTGTGTGTACTGCGGCCTCCCACTTGCGCACGGACATGACATGAACCCTGCTACTGAGGCTGGCAACAGGCTATCGAAGACAACACCGTGGTGTGACGACAAACGAATCAACCTTTATGTCGTGTCTGTCAGCAAGTTTCTGCTGCTGTATGGGCTTACGGCAGGCGGGTACATGGTCTATTGGTCATATCGCAACTGGGCGTCCTACAAAGCGGAAACCGGGGCGCCGATCGCGCCGTTGCTGCGCGCTGCGCTCTGGCCATTTTTTATCCTGCCGCTGTTTGAAGTGGTTCAGAACGGCCTCGACAGGACAGGGCGCTGCTATTTTTGGCAACCCGAGACCAGAGGCCTGCTCATTATGCTGCTGGTCATGTTCTCGGTGCTGGTGTCCACGCTGTTTACCCGGCCCGCGGATGCGGTCTATGTGTTGTTCACCAATGCAGTACTGATCACCGGTTGTTGTGCAATGCTGGTGGCGGCCCAGCGCGCAATCAATATGCTGGCGGGTGACCCGCAGGGCAGCGTCAACAAGGCCCTGAGCTGCGCTAATTTTGCCTGGATGGTGGCCGGCACGCTGTTGATGGCCATCGTTGGCTATATGGAATTCATGAGCCAACGTTGAGTTCATGGCGTAAAAAAACCGGGCAACCCTTTCGGGTGCCCGGTTTTTTATTGCCCGATCACATCCTCAACCGATGGTCATCAGGCTTGCGTTGCCACCCGCAGCAGCGGTGTTGACGCTCAGTGCGCGCTCGATCACCAGGCGTTCCAGGGCGATATTGGTTTCGCCCTGGGACAGGCCCTGTACGCCAACGATGGCGCCTGCGCGTTGTGCCACTTGCTGGCACACGTCACGCAACTGGTCACAGTCGCCGTGGTGCAGGACGGCGTCGAAGATCACTTCGTCCTTGGTCCAGTCCGCGACCAGTGTGATGCGTGGCTGCACCTCTGCAGGCAGGCGGGCCAGCAGGGCCTTGGCCAGTTCACTTTGCGGCAGTACCGCCGAGCTGCCCACGGCCAGAACGGCAGCCAGTTGGGTCAGCAGGTCGCTTTCAACTTCAGCCAGGCACAGCACATGTTCACGCGGCAGAATGGCGTAGCTGTTGCGTTCGCCGGTCGGGCCGTTGAGCAGGCGCGTGATGCCACTTTGCGAGTGTGCAGCGTACTCGGTGCACAGCTCGGCCAGTGCTGGTTGCTGGTTGCTGGTTGCCCAGGCTTGCAGGGCGCTGAGCGGTTTGCTCATGGCCTCGCGGGCCTGGGTGTCCGGTGCGGTCACGGCATCGACCTTGGCGAACGATTGCTCGATTGCATTGCCCGGGCGGGTCGACAGCAGGCGGTACAGGTACAGCGGGCCACCGGCTTTCGGGCCGGTACCCGACAGGCCTTCACCGCCGAACGGTTGCACGCCGACCACTGCACCAACGATGTTGCGGTTGACGTAGACGTTACCGGCGTTGACGTTGTTGACCACCTTGGCAATGGTTTCGTCGATACGGGTATGCACGCCCAGTGTCAGGCCATAACCCGAAGCGTTGATCTGTGCGATCAACTGGTCGATGTCTTTGCGCTTGTAGCGCACCACGTGCAGCACCGGCCCGAAGATCTCGCGTTCCAGCTCGTCAAAGCTTTCCAGTTCAATCAGGGTCGGCATGACAAAGGTGCCGCGTTTACATTCTTCGCTATCGGCGATGGCCATCTGGTACACAGAGCGGCCCTTGTCGCGCATGCCCTGGATATGCTGCTCGATCCCGGCCTTGGCTTCGGCGTCGATCACCGGGCCGATGTCCACGTTCAAGCGCTCGGGGTTGCCCATGCGCGATTCGGCCATGGCACCTTTGAGCATTTCGATGACGCGATCTGCCGAGTCCTCTTGCAGGCACAGTACCCGCAGTGCCGAGCAACGTTGACCGGCGCTGTCGAAGGCCGAAGACACCACGTCGATAACCACTTGCTCGGTCAGGGCCGAAGAGTCGACGATCATGGCGTTCTGGCCGCCAGTTTCGGCGATCAGCGGGATAGGGCGGCCCTGGGCATCCAGGCGACCGGCAATATTGCGTTGCAGCAGGCGGGCCACTTCGGTGGAGCCGGTGAACATCACGCCTTTGACGCGATCATCACCCACCAGGCGTGCGCCGACGGTTTCGCCGCGGCCAGGCAGCAATTGCAGCACGCCTTGCGGGATGCCGGCTTCGAGCAGGATGCGTACGGCTTGTGCGGCAACCAGCGGGGTTTGCTCGGCAGGCTTGGCCAGTACCGGGTTACCGGCAGCCAATGCTGCAGCCACCTGGCCGCTGAAGATGGCCAGCGGGAAGTTCCACGGGCTGATGCAGACCACCGGGCCCAGCGGGCGGTGGGCATCGTTGGTGAAGTCGTTACGGGCCTGCACCGCGTAGTAGCGCAGGAAGTCCACTGCTTCGCGCACTTCGGCGATAGCGTTGGCGAAGGTCTTGCCAGCTTCACGGGCCAGCAGGCCCATCAGTGGTTGGATCTCGCCTTCCATCAGGTCGGCGGCGCGCTCCAGGATCGCAGCGCGCTCGGCGGGCGGGGTGGCCTGCCAGATCGGTGCGGCGCTCAGGGCACACTGGATAGCGTTATCGGCGTCTTCAACGGTGGCTTCTTGTACATGACCCACCACATCACGCAGGTCGGCCGGGTTGAGCACCGCCGCCGGCGCTTCGTTGCTGGAGTCACAACCGAGCATCGGCGCGGCTTTCCAGTCGTTATGGGCCGTGGCCAGCAAGGCGCAGGACAACGACGCCAAGCGGTGTTCGTTGGACATGTCGATGCCGCTGGAGTTGGCGCGTTCGCTGCCATACAGATCACGCGGCAACGGGATGCGCGGGTGCGGCAAGCCGAAGCCGCCTTCGGTCGTGGCCATTTGTTCAATCTGGCTGACTGGATCGGCCACCAACTCGTGGATTGCGATAGTGTGGTCGGCGATACGGTTAACGAACGAGGTGTTCGCGCCGTTTTCCAGCAGGCGTCGCACCAGGTAAGCCAGCAGTGTTTCGTGGGTACCCACTGGGGCGTACACACGGCACGGACGGTTCAGCTTGCCTTCGGCAACCTTGCCTACAACCTGTTCGTAGAGGGGTTCACCCATGCCGTGCAGGCACTGGAACTCGTACTGACCCGGGTAGTAGTTTTGACCGGCAATGTGATAAATCGCCGACAGCGTTTGGGCGTTGTGGGTGGCGAATTGCGGGTAGATGGCTTCTGGTACGGCCAGCAGCTTTTTCGCACAAGCGAGGTAGGACACGTCGGTGTACACCTTGCGGGTGTAGACCGGATAGCCTTCCAGGCCTTCGACTTGGGCGCGTTTGATTTCGCTGTCCCAGTACGCGCCCTTCACCAGGCGGATCATCAGGCGATGACGACTGCGGCGAGCCAGGTCGATCACGTAGTCGATCACATACGGGCAGCGCTTCTGGTAAGCCTGAATCACGAAGCCGATGCCGTTCCAGCCAGCCAGCTGCGGCTCGAAGCACAGGCGCTCGAGCAGGTCGAGAGAGATTTCCAGGCGGTCTGCTTCTTCGGCGTCGATATTGAGACCGATGTCATACTTCTTGGCCAGCAAGGTCAGCGACAACAGGCGCGGGTACAGCTCGTCCATCACGCGTTCGTACTGGGCGCGGCTGTAGCGCGGGTGCAGGGCCGACAGCTTGATGGAAATGCCCGGGCCTTCATAGATGCCGCGACCGTGGGAGGCTTTGCCAATCGAGTGGATGGCTTGCTCGTAGGACGCGAGGTACTTTTGTGCGTCATGTTCGGTGAGTGCGGCTTCGCCGAGCATGTCGTAGGAATAACGGAAGCCCTTGGCTTCAAAGCGCGTGGCGTTGGCCAGGGCTTCGGCGATGGTTTCGCCGGTGACAAACTGCTCGCCCATCAGGCGCATGGCCATGTCGACGCCCTTGCGGATCATCGGCTCGCCGCTCTTGCCGATAATGCGGCTCAGGGAGGAGGTCAGGCCTGCTTCGTTGTGCGTCGACACCAGCTTGCCGGTCAGCAACAGACCCCAGGTTGCAGCGTTGACGAACAGCGACGGGCTGTTGCCCAGGTGCGGGTGCCAGTTGCCAGTGCTGATCTTGTCGCGAATAAGGGCGTCGCGGGTGCCTTTGTCCGGGATACGCAGCAGCGCCTCAGCCAGGCACATCAGGGCCACGCCCTCCTGGGACGACAGGGAAAACTCCTGCAGCAAGCCCTGCACGATACCGGCACGGCCGCCGGCGCTCTTCTGGTTGCGCAATTTTTCGGCAATCGAGGCTGCCAGGGTTTGCGTGGCTTCGGCCATAGGGGCTGGCAGTCGCGCCTGCTCCAGCAACATGGGCACCACTTCGGGTTCCGGGCGACGGTACGCCGAAGTAATGGCAGCGCGCAGTACGGACTGCGGCAGGATGCTTTCTGCGAACTCCAGGAAGCATTGATGCGCGTGGTCGGCTTGTACTTCGTCGGCGTCATCGCTGGCAGAACCAGGGATACCGCTCAACTCGGTCAGGGTTGCACCACCCTCGAGTTTTTCCAGGTAATTGAAGATTGCCTGCTTGATCAGCCAGTGTGGCGTGCGATCAATCGAGGTCGCGGCGGCCTTGAGGCGCTCGCGGGTCGGGTCATCAAGTTTGACCCCAAGGGTGGTGGTAGCCATTTTTTTATCCTCATGGGTGCCACATTTGCGTGGCAGCAGCTGGCGGCAAGATTAGCGCTGCGCCGAAACGGGTGCAACTAGGTGCAACCCGTTTTTTTGTGGATTGGTCGACGCTTCGTCAGGAATATTCAGGCGGGGTGAAATCAGTGCCCTGGTGTGGTGCTTTCTGTTTGGTTTGGTAGGGTCTTTGCTCCGAAAAGGCGCAAAAACTCCGAATTGAGACGAAAAGGCGACAAGGTGCAACTTGGCTCGCAGAAACTGGTTGCACCCGATTTGCTTTGTTGCATAGCATTCGCGCCCAAGGTGCAACCTCCTACAGAAGATTGGTTCATCGGCTGATGGATTTCCTGGGGAAACATCAGTCATAAATGCGCGGCAGGGTTAATCGTCTCAAACAGGACGTTTGTGAGCGTACGGCCAGACCGCCGCTAAACATAAAAACAATGCCAGGGCTTTATCAATGAGTGTTAGTAACCCAACCCTGATCACGTTCGTGATCTATATTGCGGCAATGGTGCTGATTGGCCTGATGGCTTATCGCTCCACCAACAACCTTTCTGACTATATTCTCGGTGGCCGTAGCCTGGGCAGCGTTGTCACTGCATTGTCCGCCGGTGCCTCCGACATGAGCGGCTGGTTGTTGATGGGTTTGCCGGGTGCGATCTACATGTCCGGCTTGTCGGAAAGCTGGATCGCCATCGGTCTGGTGACCGGCGCTTACCTGAACTGGCTGTTTGTTGCCGGTCGCCTGCGGGTACAGACCGAGCACAACGGTGATGCGCTGACCTTGCCGGATTACTTCTCCAGCCGTTTTGAAGACAAAAGCGGTTTGCTGCGGATCATCTCGGCCATCGTGATTCTGGTGTTCTTCACCATCTACTGCGCTTCCGGCATTGTGGCCGGCGCCCGCCTGTTCGAAAGCACCTTCGGCATGTCTTACGAATCCGCCTTGTGGGCCGGTGCTGCGGCGACCATCGCCTATACCTTTATCGGTGGGTTCCTGGCAGTGAGCTGGACCGACACGGTTCAAGCCACCCTGATGATCTTCGCGCTGATCCTGACGCCCATCATCGTGCTGCTGGCCACGGGTGGCGTAGACACCACGTTCCTGGCCATCGAGGCCAACGACCCAAGCAACTTCGACATGCTCAAGGGCACGTCCTTCATCGGCATCATTTCGCTGATGGGCTGGGGTCTGGGTTACTTCGGTCAACCGCACATTCTGGCGCGTTTCATGGCCGCTGATTCGGTCAAGTCGATCGCCAAGGCGCGTCGCATCTCCATGACCTGGATGATCCTGTGCCTGGCCGGTACCGTCGCTGTAGGCTTCTTCGGTATCGCTTACTTCTCGGCACACCCTGAAGTGGCCGGGCCGGTGACCGAAAACCCAGAGCGCGTATTCATTGAACTGGCCAAGCTGCTGTTCAACCCGTGGATTGCCGGTGTGCTGCTGTCGGCCATTCTGGCTGCGGTCATGAGTACCCTGAGCTGCCAGTTGCTGGTGTGCTCCAGTGCCCTGACCGAAGACTTCTACAAGTCCTTCCTGCGTAAAAATGCCTCCCAGCTGGAACTGGTATGGGTTGGCCGGATCATGGTGCTGGTGGTTGCACTGATCGCCATTGCACTGGCCTCCAACCCGGAGAACCGTGTGCTGGGTCTGGTGAGCTACGCGTGGGCAGGTTTCGGTGCTGCGTTCGGTCCAGTAGTACTGATCTCTGTACTGTGGAAAGGCATGACCCGTAATGGTGCATTGGCCGGTATTCTGGTCGGTGCCATTACCGTGATCGTGTGGAAGCATTTCGCCTTGTTTGGCCTGTACGAAATCATCCCGGGCTTTATCCTGGGCAGCCTGGCCATTGTGCTGGCAAGCCTTGCGGGCAAAGGCCCAAGCAAAGGCATGATCGAGCGTTTCGACGCTGCTGAAAAAGACTTCCAGCAAAACAGCTGATCAGAGAAGCGCTTGCGCTGACCTTGAAGTGTTCAAAAACGGCCCGTCTCCAGGTGAGACGGGCCGTTTTTTTTGCCTGGGCGTTGCTCACCGTATCTCGGAAAAAACGCCCGCGACCTGACGTCAGGTTGCGTACAAGGTAAACTTCGCCTCCTGCGCAGGAGCAACCATGAACTATCGTCACGCCTTCCACGCCGGCAACCACGCCGACGTCTTCAAACATATCGTCTTGACCCGCCTCATCGCCCTGATGTCGCGCAAAGAGCAGCCTTTTGCCTATCTCGATACCCACGCCGGTATTGGTCTGTACGACCTCAAGGGCGATCAGGCCAACCGCACGGGCGAGTACCTTGAAGGCATTGCACGGTTGTGGGGGCAGAAAGACCTGCCTGCAGTGACTGATGACTACATGCAAGTACTGCGCAAGATGAACCCGGATGGCGAGTTGCGCTATTACCCGGGCTCGCCGGAGTGGGCGCGACGCCTGACCCGTTCCCAGGACCGTGTGCTGTTGAACGAGAAACACCCCGAAGACGGCGTATTGCTCAAAGACAACATGAAGGGTGATCGCCGCGTAGCGGTGCATTTGGGCGAAGGCTGGCATGTGCCGCGTGCTTTGCTGCCGGTGGCTGAGAAGCGTGGCTTGATGCTGATCGACCCGCCGTTCGAGAAACTCGACGAAATGAAGCGCTGCGCCGAATCGTTGAAAGACGCGATCAGTCGCATGCGCCAGACCGTTGTAGCGATCTGGTATCCGATCAAGGACAAGCGCCAGTTGCGTCGTTTCTATCAGGACTTGGCAGGTTCAGGTGCACCGAAGTTGCTGCAGGTGGAGTTGTTCGTGCATCCGCTGGATACGCCCAACAGCCTCAATGGTTCGGGCCTGGCGATCGCCAACCCGCCTTGGGGTCTCGAAGAAGAGCTGCGCGAACTGTTGCCGTGGCTGGCCAAAAAACTGGGTCAAACCCAGGGTGGCTGGCAGATGGAATGGTTGATTGCGGAAAATAGCTGAAAACCAATGTGAGAGCGGGCTTGCTCGCGATCGAGGCGATGCGGTGTAACAGAAACACCGAGTCGCTTGCATCGCGAGCAAGCCCGCTCCCACCGTTTTTTGTGCTACATCAAATCGGGCAGGTCACACCGGTGCCGCCGATACCGCAATAACCCTGCGGGTTTTTCGCCAGGTACTGCTGGTGGTATGCCTCGGCGAAGTACACCGTTGGCGCCTGGTCGATTTCAGTGGTGATGGTGCCCAGCCCGGCCTTGTCCAGTTCCGCCTGGAACACCTTCTTGCTTTCCAGTGCCTGCTCAAGCTGTTCAGGGGTGGTGCAGTAGATCACCGAGCGATACTGGGTGCCGATGTCGTTGCCCTGGCGCATGCCCTGGGTGGGGTTGTGCAGTTCCCAGAACATGGCCAGCAATTGCTTGTAGCTGACCACTTCCGGTTCGTAGACCACCAGCACCACTTCGGTGTGGCCGGTCAGGCCCGAGCAGACTTCTTCGTAGGTCGGGTTCGGCGTGTAGCCGCCCGCATAGCCCACTACGGTGCTGACTACGCCTTCGCGCTCCCAGAACTTGCGTTCTGCGCCCCAGAAGCAACCCAGGCCAAAAATCGCGAAGTCCACGTTCATCGGGAACGGGCCCAGTAGCGGCTGGCCGGTGACGTAGTGGGTTTCCGGCAGTTGTACGTGAGTGTCACGGCCGGGCAGGGCTTGTTCTTTAGTGGGTAGCACGTTTTTATTCACCAGGATTTCCGAGCGCAAGACCATGTTTCATGTCCTCTCAGTCAGAGTGTAGGAAGTCAGGCTGCTAGTGTGCCCGAGTGTTACGGCGCTGTCAGGCCAGTGGGCCACGCGGGTAGCGTTTGAGTTTTTCTATCAGTTCGCTGCCGGGGATAGGTCGGTCGAACAGATAACCCTGGCCTACATCACAGCGATGGCGGCGCAGGAATGCCAACTGTGCAGCGGTTTCAATGCCCTCGGCAACCACTTTGAGCTTGAGGTTGTGGGCCATGGCAATCACGGCGGAGGTGATTTCCATGTCGTTCTGGTTGTCGGGGATGTCTTTGATAAAGCTGCGGTCGATCTTGATGATGTCGATCGGAAATTTTTTCAAGTAGCTGAGTGATGAGTAGCCGGTGCCGAAATCGTCCATGGCCAGGGTCAGGCCCAGTTTTTTCAGTTGGTCGAGTTGCAGGCGGGTGTCGTCGGTGGCTTCCAGCAGCAAGCCTTCGGTCAGCTCCAGCTCCAGCAGCGCAGCCGGTAACTGTTCTTCCTTGAGGATACTGGCAATCGAGGCAACCAGGTCGGGGTCGGAAAACTGCTTGGGCGACACGTTGATCGCTACTTGCAGACTGCCCAGCCCGGCCAGGCTCAGTTGCCGGCTCATCCGGCACGCCTGGCGGGCGACCCATTTGCCGATAGGGATGATCAGCCCGGTTTCTTCGGCCACGCTGATGAACTGATCGGGGCGGATCATGCCGTTTTTAGGGTGGTTCCAGCGCAGCAGGGCTTCCATGCCCAGCAGTCGTCCGGTACGCAGGCACAGCTTGGGCTGGTAGAACACCTCAAGTTCGCTCTGGGTCAGGGCGCGGCGCAGGTTGTTTTCGACAAACAGTTTGTAGCTGGCTTCGGCATTCAGGGCTTCGGTAAACACCTGCACCTGGTGCTTGCCGCAGGCCTTGGCCTTGTGCAGCGCCAGGCCTGCGTTGCGCATCAGGGTTTGCGGATCCCGGCCATGCAAGGGCGCACAGGCTACCCCGACCGAGCCGGTGACGCTGATCAGCTGGTTATCGACGAACATCGGCTTGTCGAGGGTCATCAGCAACTGGCTGGCAATTTGCTGTCCGGTCGTCAGGTCAGTATCGTCCAGCAATACCGCGAATTCGTTACTGGCAAAGCGCGCCAGCCCATCGCTGGCGCTCAGGCTGTTGCGCAGGCGCCGGGCCAGGCTGATCAGCAGCTTGTCGCCGGTCTGGTGGCCAAGGCTGTCATTGATGCGCTTGAAGTTGTCGATGTCCACCAGCAACAGGCACACCGGCGTGTTGCTGTTGCGGGCGAAGCGTTCATCGAGGTTGCGGATAAAGGCCGGGCGGTTGCCCAGGTTGGTCAGGTTGTCGGTGTAGGCCAGGCGTTCGATGCGCTGCTGCGCCAGCTTGGCCTCGGTGATGTCTTCATAAATACCGATGTAGTGGGTCAGCTCACGGTTGTCGCCATACACCTTGGAAATCGACATCTGCCCCCAGTAGGGTTCCAGGTTTTTGCGTCGGCTCTTGAATTCACCCTGCCAGCTGTTGCCTTTGCTCAGGCTGGAGTGAGCATCGAAGAGCAGTTCGCTGAGGTTTTCCAGAGCGGGCAGCTCGGACAGTTTATGGCCCTGGACTTCCTCGGTGCTGTATTGGGTGATGGCGGTAAAGCTGGGGTTTACGTACTCCACCACGCCATCGCAGTTGACCAGCAAAAAGGCGTTGGCACTTTGTTCGACAGCGCGCTGGAACAGGTGCAGGGCGTTGGTGGCGGCGCGGCGGTTGTGGTTGTTGATGACTTGGGCAAACTGGTCGGCCAGCTCGCCGGCGAAGGCGATTTCGTCCGCTTGCCAGGCGCGGGTTCTGCCGACCTGCTCCAGGCACAGGACGCCCACCACCTGACCGTCGATGCGGATACCTGCGTCGAGCATGGCATTGGCTTCGTGCCGGCCCAGGCTGGCCACCAGTTCGCGGGTGCGCGGGTCGCGGCTGGCGTTCGGCGCGTCGATCGAACGGCTGGTGTGCAAGGCTTCCAGGTAGTCGGGGAAGTGGTTGGCATCGAAGATGTCTTGCGCGACATGGGCCTGGGTCTCGCGTTCGAACGCCGAAACAGGCAGCAACCGGTTGCCTTCAAGATTCCACAGGCTGGCACCATCGATTTGATAGATATCGCAGGCGCTGCGGGTGATCAGCTCGGCGGCTTCTTGCAGCGAATTGTGCTGGCTGTAGCGATGACGGGCGAGGCGCAGGATCAAGTCCTGCTGGGCACGCACGCGCTCCAGATGCTGAAGTTGATCCGCCTGGGTACGCTGGTTGAGCGCCAGGGCGATCTGCAGGCGGCTGTTTTGTGTTTCAAGTTCGGCCACCGGGGCGGGCGAAGGGCTGGCAGCGCTGTCTTCAATGGCCAGCAGATAGCCGCGCAAAAAATGTCGATTGTGCTGTTTGTAGGCCTCGCCCAGCTCCATCAGGTTCAGTGGGCCCAGGGCGGTGTGCAGGGTGTAATGCACAACGTAGTGGTGGCTGGTTCTGAGCTGATGCTCGATTGCATCGTGCAGGTGATAGCGGGCGCGGGGTTCCATCAGACTGGCGTAGGGCGAGCCAACCAGCGCGCACAAGTCTGCCGCGGGCATGCCGAATTGGCGCTCGCAGTGCGGGTCGAGATAGAGCATGGCCCAGCTGGCTTCATTAAGCCGTTCGAAACGCAGCATGCCGAGCCTGGAAGGTACGGGGAGCTGGGTCACGACCTCGGCTGCCAGGCGCGGGGCAGCATCAGGCTGGCTTTTCATTGGGGCACTCGCTTCACAAATGCGGATTGCGCACGGGCTGTCACCCTGTCTCTGTGGTAGACGGCAAGGTTGCATCATGCTCGGCGTGCTGACAAGTGAACATAAAGGCTAAGTGCTATAAGGGCTTATCGGCCGGTCGGGGATTTCCTGCAGGCCGATCGGCAAGGTTTGCAGCTTATTTAAGCTCAACAGTTGCGGACTCGATAATCCGGCCCTTTTTATTGTGAAAATCAACCTTGAGTTGTTGGCCGCTAATGCTCAGGCAGACGAAGTTGTCTTCGCTGACCACTCGACTGTTGAGCTTGAGTGAGTAAGTGCCTGTGCCCACGCTGGTCAGGGGGGTGTTGACGAGCAGGTCTCTGACGTTCGCGTACGGCAGCAGTCTGGTATTGCACAGGGGTGAGGACACCACGCTGTGTACGATAAAGTCCGGGCTTTTGTCGTGGGTCAGATGACAGCAGAGCGAGCCATGAATATCGCCCGACACGAACACCACGTTCTTGATGGCGTTGCTGCGAATGGTTTCGAGGATGCGGTTGCGCTGCGCCGCAAAGGCCTTCCAGCCGTCATTGTCGCGCCGTTGGTCGGGCATAAGCATGACGCTGCTGACGATGAACTTGACCCTGGCGTTGCTGTTGATCAGCCATTTGAGCAGTGCCTGTTCCTGAGTGACGCCGATCATGCGTTTGTCACGCCCCGTAAGGGTGCGCTCGGTGCGGCAATCCATGACGAACCAGTCGATGTCAGCGTTGGCAAACCTGTACCAGTAGCGGGACAGGTTGCGGTTGATGCGCCCGTCGGGCAGCAGGTCGTGGGCCGGGCCATGGCTGCACTGGTAAGCCTCGTAAGCTCTCATGGCGTTGTTGTAGAGCGTTTTATCTCCGGTATCCCGATTGGCTGGCCAGTTATCTTCGATTTCATGGTCGTCGAGGATCATGTAGGTCGCAGTGCCTGCCATTAGCTTGCGGATATGGGGTTGTGTGAAAGCGGCGCGGTATTTTCGGGTGATGCTGGAGTAGTCGCGGTCCGGGGCCACAATATTCAGGTCATCGACATACACCTGATCGCCGGCCATCACCACAGCATCAATGCTTTGCTGGCGGGTCAGTGCATGGATGTTGCCGAAGATTTCGTCCCCTAGGTGCGGGGCAGAAGGGATGCCTGCCGTGAGCCTGAGGTAGCGGCAAGAGCCAACGACATATCGGCGAGTACGGTTGCGTGCAGTTGAGTCGGTCTTGAAACTGTATACCGTGGCAGGCCATTGAAGCGGGATCTGCTTGACGGTTTCAGTCGTGTGCCCGGGGTTTGCGGTGGCGAACCAGCCAGCCTGGTATTCGTAGCGGGTATCACTGTGCAGAGTGTTCAAGACCAGCGTATCGGACATGTCGAACTCAGGGCTCAGTCTTGAAAACACACCGGCAGACCACTGGCTGTCGCCAGCCTTGCGATGCCGGATACCGGCGAAGACGGCGTTGTTTTTGTCGAGTTCGCCGCGGACAAAAATGCGCGCGTGCTGTGAAGTGGTAAAGCCCACTATCGGGCCAACGGTGGGTGGGATCACATCGAAATCCTTTCTGATGTTTGGGCGATGGCAATCGCGTGGTTCAATTCCTTTGGTTAACGGTAGAAAAGGTTGGGTGGTTGACCCATTCATGGATTCAGCGCTGGGTGTAGTGCTTGAAGGGCAGTGAGTGTCAGAAAAGCCCCTCACCCTAGCCCTCTCCCAAAGGGAGAGGGGACTGAGCGCACGCAACTTCAAAAACACCGCCAATCAGCTCCCTCTCCCTCCGGGAGAGGGTTGGGGTGAGGGGCTCTTCAAATCGCAGGCAAAAAAAAGCCCCGCCAAATGGCGGGGTTGAGGTACGAGCGTGGCGCTCGGAAAACAGTGCGCTACCCCGGCCTTCAGTGACGAAGGCCGGGGCGTGGCTTACAACAGGATAGTGCGGATGTCGCCCAGCAACTGGCTCAGACGCTGGGTGAAGCGTGCAGCAGCAGCGCCGTTGATCACGCGGTGATCGTAGGACAGCGACAGTGGCAGCATCAGCTTCGGCTGGAAGGCTTTACCGTCCCAGACTGGCTGGATGGTTGCCTTGGATACGCCGAGGATCGCCACTTCCGGTGCGTTGACGATCGGCGTGAAGCCGGTGCCGCCAATGTGACCGAGGCTGGAAATGGTGAAGCACGCGCCTTGCATGTCGTCTGCGGTGAGCTTCTTGTCACGGGCCTTGGCGGCCAGTGCAGCGGCTTCAGCAGCCAGTTGCAGCAGGCTCTTCTGATTAACGTTCTTGATCACAGGCACCAGCAGGCCATCCGGGGTGTCAACGGCGAAGCCGATGTTGACGTACTTCTTGCGGATGATCGCTTTGCCGCTTGGCGCCAGCGAGCTGTTGAAGTCCGGCATTTCCTTGAGCAGGTGCGCGCAGGACTTGAGCAGCAGAGGCAGTACGGTCAGTTTCACGCCGGCTTTTTCTGCGACGGCTTTTTGCGCGACGCGGAAAGCTTCCAGCTCGGTGATGTCAGCCTGGTCGAACTGAGTCACGTGCGGAATGTTCAGCCAGCTGCGGTGCAGGCTCGACGCGCCGATTTGCATCAGGCGGGTCATGGCCACTTCTTCCACTTCACCGAAACGGCTGAAGTCGACAGCAGGGATCGGCGGAATGCCAGCACCACCGGTTGCGCCGGCGGCCGGTGCTTCCTTGGCTTTTTGCATCATGGCTTTGACGTGCGCCTGCACGTCTTCCTTGATGATACGGCCGTGCGGGCCGCTCGGAGTGACTGCACTCAGCTCGACGCCGAATTCGCGGGCCAGTTGACGCACGGCAGGGCCGGCGTGAACCTTGCCACCTTTTGGCGCAGGCGCGGCGGCCGGGGCAGGAGCAGCCTCGGTTTTCGCAGCAGGTGCCGGGGCTGCAGGTGCTTCAGCTTTTGCCGGTGCTGGAGCAGCAGCGGCCTGGGCAGGAGCAGCAGGTGCCGCAGCGCCTTGAACCTTGAGCTTGAGGATAAAGTCGCCAGTGCCGACTTCGTCATCCAGCTTGACCGAAATACTCTCAACCACACCGGCGGCTGGCGATGGAATTTCCATGCTGGCCTTGTCGGACTCGAGAGTGATCAAGGATTGATCAGCCTCGACGGTATCGCCGGCCTTGACCAGGATTTCGATGATTTTAGCTTTGCCCGACGAGCCGATATCCGGGACATGAATGTCCTGGATGGTAGCAGCGGCAGGTGCAGCCGGGGCCGCAGGGGCCTCGGCAGCAGGAGCAGCAGGTTTTTCGGCCGCAGCAGGAGCTGCAGCAGGGGCCGGTGCTTCAGGCGCCGCAGCGGCGCCCTCGGCTTCCAGTTCCAGCAGTTCGTCGCCTTCTTTCAGGCGGTCGCCCAGCTTGATCTTCAGGCTCTTGACGATACCGGCCTTGGGAGTAGGGATTTCCATGCTCGCCTTGTCCGATTCCAGGGTCAGGATGCTCTGATCGGCTTCGATACGGTCGCCGACTTTTACAAACAGCTCGATGACTTCACCGTCGCCGCTGCCGATGTCAGGTACTCGAATGAGTTCGCTCACAAATATTCTCCTCAGCAGTCCAGTGGGTTGCGTTTTTCCGGGTTGATGCCGAACTTGACGATGGCTTCTGCCACCACTTTAGGTTCGATATCGCCACGGTCAGCCAGTGCTTCCAGGGCTGCCAACACCACGAAATGACGGTCTACTTCAAAGAAGTGACGCAGTTTTTTGCGGCTGTCGCTGCGGCCGAAACCGTCAGTGCCCAGCACTTTGAATTCCTTGACCGGTACCCACTGGCGAATCTGTTCGGCGAACAGCTTCATGTAGTCGGTAGAGGCAATCACCGGACCTTTACGGCCGGTCAGGCACTCTTCAACGTAGCTCAGCTGAGGCTTCTGGCCAGGGTGCAGGCGGTTGTGACGCTCTACGGCCAGGCCGTCGCGACGCAGTTCGTTGAAGCTGGTAACGCTCCATACGTCAGCGCCGATGTTGAACTGTTCACGCAGGATGATCGCCGCTTCACGGACTTCACGCAGGATGGTGCCGGAGCCCATCAGCTGAACGTGGTGCGCCGCTTCCTTGGTGTCTTCCTCGAGCAGGTACATGCCCTTGACGATGCCTTCCTCGACACCGGCCGGCATGGCTGGCTGCTGGTAGGACTCGTTCATGACGGTGATGTAGTAGAAGACGTCCTGTTGCTCTTCGGTCATCTTCTTCATGCCGTCCTGAATGATCACCGCCAGCTCATAGCCGTAGGTCGGATCAAAGGTGCGGCAGTTCGGGATGGTACCGGCCAGGATGTGGCTGTGACCGTCTTCGTGCTGCAGGCCTTCACCGTTGAGCGTGGTACGCCCGGCGGTGCCGCCGATCAGGAAGCCACGGGTGCGGCTGTCGCCAGCGGCCCAGGCCAGGTCGCCAATACGCTGGAAGCCGAACATCGAGTAGAAGATGTAGAACGGCAGCATCGGCTGGTTGTGGTTGGAGTACGAAGTACCGGCGGCGATGAAGGAGCTCATGGCGCCTGCTTCGTTGATGCCTTCTTCGAGGATCTGACCTTTTTTGTCTTCGCGGTAGAACATCACCTGGTCTTTATCGACTGGCTCGTAGAGCTGGCCGACAGAGGAGTAGATGCCCAGCTGGCGGAACATGCCTTCCATACCGAAGGTACGGGCTTCGTCCGGGATGATCGGAACGATGCGCGGGCCGATTTCCTTGTCCTTGACCAGCTGCGCGAGGATGCGCACGAAAGCCATGGTGGTGGAAATTTCACGGTCGCCGGAGCCGTCAAGGATGGCCTTGAGGGTTTCCAGTGGCGGGGTCGGAATGCTGATGCTCTGTGCGCGGCGCTGAGGTACGAAACCGCCCAGTGCGGCACGGCGCTCGCTCAGGTAACGGGCTTCGGCGCTGCCTGCTTCCGGTTTGAAGAACGGCAGGTTTTCGATTTCGTCGTCTTTGACCGGGATGTCGAAACGATCGCGGAACAGCTTCAGGCTTTCAACATCAACCTTCTTGGTGTTGTGCGCGGTGTTTTTCGCTTCGCCGGCGCCGGTGCCATAACCCTTGATGGTCTTGGCCAGGATAACGGTTGGCTGGTCTTTGTGGTTGACCGCTTCGTGGTACGCCGCGTAGACCTTGTACGGGTCGTGGCCGCCACGGTTGAGCTTCCAGATCTCGTCATCGGACAGATCGGCAACCATCGCCTTGAGTTCCGGCGTGTTGAAGAAGTGTTCACGTACGAACGCGCCGTCTTTGGCTTTGTAGTTCTGGTACTCGCCGTCGATGACTTCGTCCATGCGACGTTGCAGGATACCGTCGACGTCTTTGGCCAGCAGCGGGTCCCAGAAACGGCCCCAGATGACTTTGGTTACGTTCCACTGAGCGCCGCGGAACACGCCTTCGAGTTCCTGGATGATCTTGCCGTTGCCGCGAACCGGGCCGTCGAGGCGCTGCAGGTTGCAGTTGATGACGAAGATCAGGTTGTCGAGGTTTTCACGGCCTGCCAGGGAGATTGCGCCCAGGGATTCCGGCTCGTCGCACTCGCCGTCGCCCAGGAAGCACCAGACTTTCTGGCCAGCAGGGATGTAGCCACGGGCTTCCAGGTACTTCATGAAGCGCGCCTGGTAGATCGCCTGGATCGGGCCAAGGCCCATCGATACGGTCGGGAACTGCCAGAAATCAGGCATCAGCCAAGGGTGCGGGTAGGACGACAGGCCCTGACCGTCCACTTCCTGGCGGAAGTTGTTCATTTGTTCTTCGCTGATGCGGCCTTCCATGAACGCACGGGCGTAAACGCCTGGCGAGGTGTGACCCTGGAAGTAGATCAGGTCGCCGCCGTGTGCGTCGGTCGGGGCCTGGAAGAAGTAGTTGAAGCCGATGTCATACAGGGTTGCGCTGGAAGCGAAGCTGGAGATATGACCGCCCAGGTCAGAATCTTTCAAGTTCGTGCGCATCACCATGGCCATGGCGTTCCAGCGTACCAGCGAGCGAATGCGGCGTTCCATGAACAGGTCGCCAGGCATGCGTGCTTCGTGGGTTACGGGAATCGTGTTGCGATAAGGCGTGGTGATGGCATACGGCAGCTGCGAACCGGTGCGGGTAGCGAGCTCACCCATACGGGTCATCAGATAGTGAGCGCGGTCTTCGCCTTCTTTGTCGAGAACCGATTCCAGGGCGTCCAACCATTCCTGGGTTTCGACGGGATCGAGGTCTTGCATGGCTTGCTCCAGGGCGGATAGGCTTCCAGAATCGGTTGCCTGAGTTTGCGACTGGCCTTGTGGGCAGACGACATAAATTCTTGGATGGCCGGAGGTTGATTCCAGCGGCGTGTAGTTTTACTACAAATCGTCGGCCATTTCAGCCTTTCGAGTGTGTCATGCAGTAGTAAAACTACAGGAATGGTCCTGATGGCCACCTGTTTCGTTGTGCGAAAAATCGATATTGTTGGTGCTTTTATCTGCAATAAGCCGGTGATCTGCGGGCTTGATGCTAAACAAAATGATCTTACAGCTATTTATAACCTTTGTTCGACAGTCGGATTAAACCGCTGTTTCTTCCTGTCACCGTACTCGGCAACACCATAGCCGATCAAGGATAGACCATGAGCCTCCCGTCGCTTGCTCCAATTCCCGGTCTTTTACAGCCACTGGCCAGCCGTGCCGAGCAGTCGTGGCGCACGGCAGTCGCCGGGCTTGAGGGCGGGCACGGGCTCGATGACTGGTCGCCAGAGCGCTGGTCGGCGTTCAGCCGGGTCAGTGCGGCCAGCGACTTCTTTATAGAACAGTCTTTGCGTGACCCTTTGATGTTGCTCGAACTGGCGCGCTCGGGTGAGCTGGACCGCACCTTCGCCCCCGGCGAGTTGTGCGGGCAGATTGCTGCTGCCGCGCAGGCCGCAACCAGCGATGACGAACTGGGCCGCGCACTGCGTCGTCAGCGCACCCGCCAGCAAGTGCGGATTATCTGGCGCGATATCAATCGTCAGGCCGACCTGATCGAAACCTGTCGCGATCTGTCGGACATGGCCGATGCCAGCATCGATCAGGCCTATCGCTGGCTGTATCAACGTCATTGCCAGCAGTTCGGCACACCCATTGGCAATCGCAGTGGCGAGCCGCAGGCGATGGTGATCCTGGGCATGGGCAAGCTCGGCGCCGTGGAGCTGAACCTGTCTTCAGACATCGACCTGATCTTTGCCTACCCTGAAGGCGGCGAAACCGTGGGGGCCAAGCGGGCGCTGGACAATCAGGAGTTCTTTATCCGCTTGGGCCAGCGCCTGATCAAGGCGCTGGATCCGATGACGGTCGACGGCTTTGTGTTTCGCGTTGACATGCGCCTGCGTCCTTATGGCTCATCCGGTGCGCTGGTGTTGAGCTTCAACGCGCTGGAGCAGTACTACCAGGATCAGGGCCGTGACTGGGAGCGTTATGCAATGATCAAGGCCCGGGTCGTGGCCGGTGATCAGGTGATGGGCGCGCAGTTGCTCAGTCTGTTACGCCCGTTTGTGTATCGTCGCTACCTCGATTTTTCCGCGATTGAAGCGCTGCGCACCATGAAGCAGTTGATCCAGCAGGAAGTGCGGCGCAAAGGCATGGCTGACAATATCAAGCTGGGGGCGGGCGGTATCCGCGAGGTCGAATTTATCGCCCAGGCATTCCAGCTGATTCACGGCGGCCGCGATCTGAGCCTGCAACAACGGCCGCTGCTCAAAGTCCTGACCATCCTGGAAGGCCAGGGCTACTTGCCTGCAGAGGTGGTCGGCGAACTGCGCGAAGGTTATGAGTTCCTGCGTTACACCGAGCATGCAATCCAGGCCATTGCCGACCGCCAGACTCAAATGCTGCCCGACAATCAGCAGGATCAGGCCCGCATTGCCTTTATGATGGGTTTTGACAGCTGGACCGCATTCCATGAACAGCTGATGGCGTGGCGTGGTCGTATTGACTGGCACTTCCGTCAGGTTATTGCTGACCCTGATGAAGAAGAGGTCATCGACGAAGGCGAGCTGATTGTCGGTGGTGAGTGGTTGCCGCTGTGGGAAGAGGTCCAGGACGATGCCGCAGCCTGCGCGCAGTTGGAAGAGGCCGGGTTTGTCGATGCGCCCAAAGCCCTGAAACAACTGGCGGCCCTGCGTTCCAGTCCGCAACTGCGCTCTATGCAGCGCTTGGGGCGCGAGCGTCTGGATGCTTTTATCCCGCGCTTGCTGGCGCAAGCCGTTGAGCACGCCAACCCTGATCTGGTGCTGGAGCGGGTGCTGCCGCTGGTCGAGGCGGTGGCCCGGCGTTCTGCTTATTTAGTGTTGCTCACCGAAAACCCAGATGCTTTGCGCCGTTTGCTGACGCTGTGCGCAGCCAGCCCGTGGATCGCCGAGCAGATCACCCGTTTCCCGTTGCTGCTCGACGAGTTGCTCAACGAGCGCCGTTTGTTCAAGCCGCCGCTGGCCCCTGAGCTGGCCGCCGAGTTGCGTGAACGCCTGACGCGTATCCCCGAAGACGACCTTGAGCAGCAGATGGAAGCCTTGCGCAACTTCAAGCTGGCCCACCGTTTGCGGGTCGCGGCATCGGAAATCTCCGGCAGCCTGCCTTTAATGAAGGTCAGCGATTACCTGACCTGGCTGGCCGAGGCCATTCTGGAGCAGGTGCTGGCCCTGGCCTGGCGCCAGACAGTGGCCAAGTACGGCACGCCACAGCGCACCGACGGCAGCCTGTGCGATCCCGGCTTTATTATTGTCGGCTACGGCAAGGTCGGTGGCATCGAGCTGGGGCATGGCTCGGATCTGGACCTGGTATTTATCCACGATGGCGACCCGAATGCTGAAACCGATGGCGCCAAGCCCATCGACGGTGCGCAGTTTTTCACCCGTCTGGGCCAGCGGATCATCCATTTGCTCACGGCGCAGACCAACTCCGGGCAGTTGTATGAGGTCGACATGCGCCTGCGCCCGTCAGGCGCTTCGGGGTTGCTGGTCAGCTCGCTAGGTGCTTTTGAGCGCTATCAGGAAAACGAAGCCTGGACCTGGGAGCATCAGGCACTGGTGCGCGCCCGCGTGCTGGTGGGCTGCAAGCAGGTGGGCGCGGCCTTTGAACAGGTGCGCGCGAGCGTATTGGGCCGCGAGCGGGATTTGCCGACCTTGCGTCAGGAGGTCAGCGAGATGCGGGCCAAGATGCGCGACAACCTGGGCACCCGGATTACCGCTGCCGGAACCGCAGAAAACGCCTTCGAGGCAACGGTGCCGTTCGACCTCAAGCAGGACGCCGGAGGTATCGTCGATATTGAATTTATGGTGCAATACGCGGCCCTGGCGTGGTCCAGGGAACACCCGGCGTTACTGCGCTACACCGACAATATCCGCATTCTGGAAGGGCTGGAGCAGGTCGGGCTGATGCCCGCCACCGATGCCAGCCTGTTGCGCGAGGCTTACAAGGCCTTTCGCGCCGTCGCCCACCGGCAAGCCTTGCAGAAGGAAGCCGGGGTGGTCACGGGGGATCAATTTGTGGTCGAACGCCAACACGTACGGCGCATCTGGTCCGAGCTAGGATTGAGCTGATTTGCTGGCTCACACACAGAGTTAAAGCTGTAAGAACGTATCCGGCGGGTCCATAAGGCCCGTCCAATTTGCCTGCCGCCTCGTGGTGCGGGTGCTGGATTCTTTGAGGAGCGTAATGATGTCGATGGCTGATCGTGATGGTGTGATCTGGTATGACGGCAAGCTGGTGCCGTGGCGTGATGCCACGACCCATGTACTGACCCATACATTGCACTACGGCATGGGCGTGTTTGAAGGTGTGCGCGCTTACGAAACCCCGCAGGGCGCGGCGATTTTCCGCTTGCAGGCGCACACTGACCGTCTGTTCGATTCGGCCCACATCATGGGCATGAAGATCCCGTTCAGCAAAGACGAAATCAACGAAGCGACCCGCGTAGCGGTGCGTGAAAACAACCTCGACAGCGCCTATATCCGCCCGATGGTGTTCTACGGTTCCGAAGCCATGGGCCTGCGCGCCACCGGCCTCAAGGTTCACGTGATCATCGCTCCCTGGAGCTGGGGTGCCTACATGGGCGCCGAAGCGCTGGAAGTCGGAATCAAGGTGCGTACCAGCTCCTTTACCCGCCATCATGTGAACATCTCCATGACCCGGGCCAAGGCCAACGGCCATTACATCAACTCGATGCTGGCCCTGCAGGAAGCGATTTCCGGTGGAGCCGACGAAGCGCTGTTGCTCGATCCGGAAGGCTTTGTGGCTGAAGGCTCGGGCGAAAACGTATTCCTGGTCAAGGATGGCGTGATCTACACCCCGGACGTGACCGCGTGCCTGAACGGCATTACCCGCAGCACGATCCTGACCCTGGCCACCGAGCTGGGGTACAAGTTTGTTGAAAAACGCATCACCCGCGACGAGGTGTATATCGCCGACGAAGCGTTCTTTACCGGCACTGCCGCTGAAGTGACGCCGATTCGCGAAGTCGACGGGCGTCAAATCGGGATCGGCCGCCGTGGCCCGATCACCGAAAAACTGCAAAAGGCTTACTTTGACCTGGTGACCGGCAAGACTACGGACCATCCAGAGTGGCGTACACTGGTCAAGTAATGTCGGCATAGCATCACAGCAGGGAGGCGAATGCCTCCCTTGCTTGTTTATGGAAACTTATGAATATTTTGATCGTTGGGCCCAGCTGGGTCGGTGACATGGTGATGGCGCAGACACTGTTCCAGTGCCTCAAGCAGCGCCACCCGCAGTGCGAAATCGATGTGCTGGCTCCCGAGTGGAGCCGGCCCATCCTTGAACGCATGCCTGAAGTTCGCAAGGCCTTGAGCTTCCCGCTCGGCCACGGCGCGCTTGAACTGGCCACGCGACGCAAGATCGGCAAGTCCCTCAAGGGCCAATACGATCAGGCAATCTTGTTGCCCAACTCGCTTAAATCGGCCCTGGTGCCATTTTTTGCGGGTATTCCCAAACGTACCGGCTGGCGCGGCGAGTTCCGCTACGGCCTGCTCAACGATGTGCGCAAGCTCGACAAAGAGCGCTACCCGCTGATGATCGAGCGCTTTATGGCCCTGGCCTATGAGCCTGGGGCCGACCTGCCCAAGCCGTACCCGCGCCCTGATTTGCAGATTGACCCGCAAAGCCGTGCCGGCGCACTGGCCAAGTTCGGCCTGGAGCTGGATCGTCCGGTGCTGGCGCTGTGCCCGGGTGCCGAATTTGGCGAGTCTAAGCGCTGGCCGTCCGAGCACTACGCCAAAGTTGCCGAACAAAAGATCCGCGAAGGTTGGCAAGTGTGGCTGTTCGGCTCCAAAAACGATCACGGGGTAGGCGAAGATATCCGTTCGCGCCTGATCCCGGGGCTGCGCGAAGAGTCGGTCAACCTCAGCGGCGAGACCTCACTGGCCGAAGCCATCGACCTGTTGTCCTGTGCAGATGCCGTGGTATCCAACGATTCCGGGCTGATGCATGTGGCCGCTGCGCTGAACCGCCCGCTGGTGGCGGTCTACGGCTCCACTTCGCCAGGTTTTACCCCGCCCTTGGCGGACAAGGTCGAAATTGTGCGGCTGGGCCTCGATTGCAGCCCCTGTTTTGACCGTACCTGCCGTTTTGGCCACTACAATTGCCTGCGCGAACTGATGCCGCAGCCGGTGATTGAAGCCTTGCAGCGTCTGCAGGGTTCACCGGTCGAGGTTAACTAGGTGCGCGTTCTGTTGGTCAAAACTTCATCCCTCGGGGATGTGATCCATGCCTTGCCGGCGCTGACCGATGCGGCGCGGGCGATTCCGGGCATCACCTTTGACTGGGTTGTGGAGGAGGGCTTTGCCGAAATCCCGACCTGGCACCCCGCGGTGGGCAAGGTGATTCCGGTGGCGATCCGCCGCTGGCGCAAAAATATCTGGCAGACCCTCAAGAGCGGCGAGTGGAGCCGCTTCAAGCAAAGCCTGCGCGCCGAAAAATACGACCTGGTGATCGACGCTCAGGGCCTGGTGAAAAGTGCCTGGTTGACCCGCTACGTGAAAGCCCCGGTTGCCGGGCTGGATAAAGACTCTGCCCGTGAGCCGTTGGCCAGCCGCTTTTACCAGCGCCGCCTGGCGGTAGCCCGCGGGCAGCACGCGGTTGAGCGTCTGCGTCAGTTGTTCGCGGTCGCGCTGGGCTACGACCTGCCCAAAGGGCTGGGCGATTACGGCCTGGATGTCGAAAAACTGGTTGAGCTGCCGCGCAAAAAGCCCTTCGTGCTGTTTTTGCATGGCACCACCTGGGACACCAAGCACTGGCCCGAAGTCTATTGGCGCGATCTGGCCCAGCGCATGGGCCATCTGGGCGTCGAAGTGCGCCTGCCGTGGGGCAATCCGGCTGAAAAAGCCCGGGCCGAACGCATTGCCAATGGCTTGAATAATGCCGTGGTACTGCCCAAATTGAATCTGGCCGGGGTCGCCAAGGTACTGGCCAGTGCCAGTGCCTGCGTGGCAGTCGACACCGGGTTAGGGCATTTGGCCGCTGCACTGGATGTGCCGACCATTTCTTTGTTCGGGCCTACCAATCCGGGCCTGACCGGGGCTTATGGCAAGGTGCAAATCCACCTGGCCAGCGATTTTCCGTGTGCGCCATGCCTGCAGAAAAAATGCACCTACACTCCGACTGCACAGGATCAGCAGCGGTTTGATCTGAAAAACGAGTGGCCACTGTGCTTCACCCGTTTGAACCCTGAGCGTGTCGCGAGTCGATTAAGCACGTTGTTACTGGCTGAGGAACTGCGCTGATGCAACTGGCTTTTGTGCTGTACAAATACTTTCCGTTTGGTGGGCTGCAACGGGATTTCATGCGCATTGCGCTGGAATGCCAGAAGCGCGGCCATCAAATCCGCGTCTACACCATGATCTGGGAAGGCGATATTCCGCCCGGATTCGAAGTGCTGGTGGCGCCGGTCAAGGCGTTCCACAACCATACCCGTAATGAAAAAATGCTCGCCTGGATGCAGGCCGATCTGGCCAAGCGCCCGGTAGACCGGCTCATCGGCTTCAACAAGATGCCGGGGCTGGACGTGTACTACGCGGCGGACGGCTGCTTTGAAGACAAGGCGCAAAACCTGCGTCATTCGTTTTATCGCTTTTTCAAGCGCTACAAGCACTTTGCCGAGTACGAGCGCGCGGTGTTCGCCAAGGACGCCAAGACTGAAATCCTGATGATTTCCGAAGTCCAGCAGCCGCTGTTCATCAAACACTACGACACCCCGCTGGAGCGTTTCCACCTGCTGCCACCGGGTATCGCCCTGGATCGCCGCGCGCCGGACAATGCCGCCGAGATTCGCGCCGAGTTCCGACGTGAATTCAATCTGGCAGACGACGACTTGCTGCTGGTGCAGATTGGCTCGGGCTTCAAGACCAAGGGTGTGGATCGCAGCCTCAAAGCGCTGGCGGCCTTGCCGGGTGAGCTCAAAAAACGTACGAAATTGTTTGTAATCGGCCAGGACGACCCCAAAGTCTTTCAATTGCAGAGTGCCACTTTGGGTTTGGGCGATCATGTGCAGTTCCTCAAGGGGCGCAGTGATATCCCGCGCTTCCTGCTGGGCGCCGATTTGCTGATTCATCCGGCCTACAACGAAAACACCGGCACTGTATTGCTTGAGGCACTGGTAGCCGGTTTGCCGGTGCTGGTCAGCGCTGTTTGCGGCTACGCCCATTACATCAGCGACGCCGATTGCGGTCGGGTCCTGGACGAGCCGTTCGAGCAGGCGCAACTCAATGAATACCTGACACACATGTTGTCCGACGACACTGCGCGCGCGGCCTGGAGCCGAAACGGCCTGGCCTACGCGCAGACGGCCGACCTCTACAGCATGCCGCAGCACGCTGCGGATGTGATTCTGGCGGAGCAACACTGATGAAACTGATTCTTGCCGAACCGTTCAAGAGCTTGTGGGCAGGGCGCGATGCGTTCACCGAAGTCGAGCGTCTGGAAGGCGAGGTTTACCGCGAACTGGAAGGCCGGCGTACCTTGCGTACCGAAGTCGACGGACGCGGTTTCTTTGTGAAAATCCACCGTGGCATTGGCTGGGGTGAAGTGTTCAAGAACCTGCTGACGGCCAAGCTGCCAGTTCTTGGCGCCGGCCAGGAGTGGCGGGCGATCAAGCGCCTGCACGAAGTGGGTGTGCCGACCATGACGGCCGTGGCTTACGGCGAAAAGG
Organism: Pseudomonas sp. FSL R10-2964; assembly: GCF_009600035.1. Taxonomy (NCBI): domain Bacteria; kingdom Pseudomonadati; phylum Pseudomonadota; class Gammaproteobacteria; order Pseudomonadales; family Pseudomonadaceae; genus Pseudomonas; species Pseudomonas sp. FSL R10-2964. The sequence goes on from NZ_WIWH01000010.1 coordinate 65,671, forward strand.
GCAACAACCCGGCAGCCCAGCATTCCTTCATCATCACCGAAGAACTGGCGCCGACGGTCAGCCTCGAAGACTTCAGCCTCAACTGGGTCAAGCAGCCACCGCAGCCCAGGCTCAAGCATGCGCTGATCGCTGAAGTGGCACGCATGACCGGCATGATGCACCGTGCCGGGGTCAACCACCGTGACTGCTATATCTGCCATTTCTTGCTGCACACCGACAAACCGGTGACCGCAGACAACTTCCGCCTGTCGGTGATCGATCTGCACCGCGCCCAGACTCGCGCCGTGATCAGTAAGCGCTGGCGCAACAAGGATCTGGCGGCACTGTATTTCTCGGCCCTGGATATCGGCCTGACCCAGCGGGACAAACTGCGCTTCCTGCGCGGTTACTTCCAGATGCCCCTGCGCCAGATCCTGCGCGAAGAAGCCCGCCTGCTGGCGTGGCTCGAAGGCAAGGCGAACAAACTCTACGAACGCAAACAGCGTTATGGAGATGCACTGTAATGGCGGGTTGGAATCTGGAACCTGCTTACAGTGCGTTGGCGTCTGATTTTGGCAGTCTGGAGGCAGTATTTGCCTTGCAGGGGGAGCATCTGACGCGCGATCCGCTATCGGAAGTCATCCGTGTGCAGCGCGATGGCGTGAATTATTACGTCAAGCGCTACACCGGGGCCGGCAAGGGCCTGCGCCGTTATCTGGGCCGCCCGCGGGTCAAGTCCGAATGGCAGAACCTCAAGCGCTTCGCCAAGTGGGGTATCCCCACGGCCGAGGTGGTGGCCTGGGGCCTTGAACGCAGTGGGTTCGCCTACTCCCGTGGCGCCATGATCACCCGCGAACTGCCCAATACCCGGGATTTGTCAGAGTTGGCGGACAACCATGATCCGCTGCTCAAGGATCGTGCCTGGGTAGATTGTGTCAGCCGTCAGTTGGCGCGTTATACCAAGACCATGCATGACCATCGCTTTACCCATAACGACCTGAAATGGCGCAATTTGCTGATCGATGAGCAGCCCAAGCTGTTTTTGATCGATTGCCCCAACGGCGATTTCTGGCGCGGCTTCTGGCTCAAATACCGCATCACCAAAGACCTGGCGTGCCTCGATAAAGTGGCCAAGTACCATTTGTCCTACACCCAGCGTTTGCGTTTCTATTTTCAATACACCGGGCGCACGACGCTCAATGCGGCGGACAAGGAACGTGTCCGTCATATCGTGCGTTTTTTCGAGGGCCGGGAATGACAGACTTTATGGCAGACGCCGACCGGGCATTGCTTGAGCGCAATGGCCTGGCTGACTTTGATGCCCTGTGGGCCGTGCAGCTGGAAGCGGTGGACGAGCCCAATACCAGTGGTGGTGGCTGGAGTAGCGTGTTTCGCATGGATCTTGAAGGTCAGGGCTATTACCTCAAGCGTCAGAGCAATTACCTTACCCGCACGCTGCACAGTCCGCTGGGCGAGCCGAGTTTTGCCCGCGAATTCCGTAATATTCAGCGCTATAAGCACATAGGTATTCCTGCGCTGGAAGCGGTGTTTTTTGGTGAGCGAAAAGTGCCGGGCGAGCGTCGTGCAGTGCTGATGACCCGTGCGCTGGACGGTTGGAATGACCTCGACTCGCTGCTCGAGCAATGGCCGCAACTGACCACAGAGCAGCAGCAGGCGATTTTGCGCGAATGCGGCCAATTGGCTCGTCGGCTTCACGCTGCGCGGCAGGTGCATGGTTGTTTTTACCCCAAGCATATCTTCCTGCAGGCCGATGGCGCGGGGGGGTATCGCGCTCAATTGATCGATCTGGAAAAAACCCGGCCCTTGTTGCTGGGCCAGCGGGACAGGGTCAAGGACATTGAGCCGTTGTTGCGTCGAGCCGATGTCTGGAGCGAAGCAGAGGTGCGCGCCTTGCTCGCTGCTTATCTGGAACAGCCCGTCGACAGTTCCTTGGTCGATGCCTGGCTGACGCGACTGTATGTGCGGCGCAATCAAAAAGGGGGGCGCTGATGCGTTTGTCCGAACTGCTGAAGGCTGGCCGTGCGCCAGGCTTGCCGCTGAGTATCGAACTGGCCGACGCAGCAGGGCCTGCGCAATTGCAACTGCTGACCTTGCTGCGGGTATTGCCGGGCCAGCGTTATGTCGGTGCCGGGGTGTGGCGCGGGCGTACCGTGCTGGCCAAGATGATGGTCGGCAACAAGGCTGCGCGCAACTTTCAGCGCGAGCTGACCGGGGTGCGTCTGCTGGCTGAACAAGGCTTGACCACGCCGCAACTGCTGGCCGATGGCTTGCAGGAAGGTGAGGGGGGCTGGTTGCTGTTCGAGTACCTGGAGGGCGCTCAGAGCTTGGGCGATGCCTGGGATGCAGTCGCGTCGTTGCCGGTGCTGGCTGATGAACAAGTGGCCGTACTTGCCGAGGCTTTGACTGCCATCGGGCAGATGCACCGCAAGGGTCTGTGGCAGGAAGACCTGCATCTGGACAACCTGTTGCGTCAGGACGGCAAGCTGTATTTGATCGATGGTGCAGGCATCTGTGTCGAAGAGGCAGGCAAACCGCTGTCGCGGCAAAAAGTGCTGGAAAACCTCGGCGTGTTTTTTGCCCAGTTGCCCAAAAGCCTTGAGCCGTTTATCGAAGAATTACTCGTGCACTACCTGCTGAGCAACGGCGAGCATGCCTTGCCGCTTGAAGCGCTGCTCAAGCAGGTCGAGAAAGTCCGTGCCTGGCGCCTGAATGACTTTTTGAACAAGGTTGGCCGTGATTGCTCGTTGTTCAGCGTGCAACGCGGGGCGTTTGCCCTGCGTGCCGTCCTGCGCGAAGAAGAGCCGGCGATGTTGCCCGTTTTGGCCAGGGCTGATGCGTTGCTTGATCAGGGGCATCTGTACAAGACCGGTGGCGCGGCCAGTGTCGGCAAGGTTGAAGTAGCGGGCCGCATGCTGGTGGTCAAGCGCTATAACATCAAGGGCTTTGCCCACTGGCTCAAACGTTTCTGGCGCCCGAGCCGGGCCTGGCATTCATGGCGTGAAGGCAATCGTCTGGCGTTTTTGGGGATTGCCACGCCTAAACCGTTGGCAATGCTGGAGACCCGTTTTATGTGGTTGCGGGGCAAGGCGTATCTGGTGACGGAGTTTTTGCCGGGGCCGGATATCATCGAGCGTTTTGCGCCGTATGTTGAGCACGGAGATGCGCCCGAAGCCGAGCTGGTGGCACTGGAGCAGCTGTTTGCCGACTTGATCCGCGAGCGCATCAGCCACGGCGACCTCAAGGGCCATAACGTGTTCTGGGATGACGGGCGCTGGGCGCTGATTGATCTGGATTCGATGTGCCAGCATCGCTCATCGAGCAGCTTCGCTGCCGCGTACGCCCGCGATCGTGCACGCTTTATGCGCAACTGGCCGGTGGGCAGTGCGTTGTATCAGGTGATTGACGGGCGATTGCCGACAAACCCTGACTGAAGCCTAGCCAGGACTTTCTGTGGGAGCGAGCCTGCTCGCGAATGCTCTTCGCGAGCAAGCCCGCTCCCACAGGGGCGTGCCCGTGCTGTCAGAAGCTGTACTGCGCCCCGGCTCCGGCATACCACGAGCGGCCCGGCGCAGCTTCGTAGTAGCGGCTGTTGGAGTCGCCGACAATCACCGAACCCACATACTGACGATCCAGCAGGTTGTCCAGACGCAAGGTCTGGTGGAAGGTCCAGTGCTCGATCTTCTGTTCAAACTTCGCCCGCCAGTTGAATACGGTATAAGCAGGTGCTGCTCTGGCGGTGTTGGTGTCTTCCACATATACCTTGCTGCGGTACATGCCTTCAATAGCTGTACTGACCCAGTCGGCCGGCTTCCAGTTCACCTCGGCAAACAGCGTGGTCTGCGGTACGCCCGGCAGGTAGTTGCCTTTGTCTACGGTACCGCTGGTGCTGGCGAAGTCGCTGTCGTAGGTGGCTTGCAGGCGAGTGTAAGCGAGGGTTGAGGTCCAGTGTTCTGCGAGCTGGCTCTCTACACCCAGTTCAAAGCCCCGGCGCAAGGTGCGGCCGGCGTTCTGGTAGGTCGTACGGCCACCGGTATTACTCAGCACCACCAGTTCATCTTCTGTGGTGATCTGGAATATGGCCGCATTGATCCGCGTATTGTTGAGCTGCGCCTTGAGGCCCATTTCATATTGGGTGCTCTCGGAAGGTTTGAGGCCGAAATTGAAGCCCTGGCCGCTGGGCGAGTATGCCAGTTCGGCCTGAGTCGGCGTTTCAAAGCCTTTGCCTGCACTGATATAACCATGCAGCTCGGGGGTAAAGGCATACATCACGCTGACGGATGGCGTGGCCTTTTCGTAACGCTTGGTGCCACTGGCGTCGCCGTTGCTCAAAAATTGATCATCGACGTCCATCTCCATGGTGCTGTAGCGTAAGCCGGCCTGTACCGTCCAGTTGTCCAACGCCCAGTTGGCCTGTACATACGGGTCGAGACTGCGGGCGGTATCTACTTCATCACGCACCAGTGCGCCTTTGACCCCCAGCTCACTGCCGATAAAGTTTTGATAACCGTGGCGGCTGTCCTGGCTCTGATCGAAGTCCAGGCCGCCAATCAGGGTCAGATCGCCCGGTACACCGTAGACCGGTTGCATCCAGCGCAGGCTGCCGCCGTAGAACTTGCGATCGAATTGCACGACACCGCCGCCCTGTTTATTGCTGGCTGCTGTGGGCGGAATCGCCAAATACTGAATAACGCTGCGCGTACCGGTATAGGCATTGACCTGCAGGGTAGCGTCACCGATATAGCGCTCGTAGTTCAGGCCCAGTTGCTGATGGTCGATGCTCTTACGGGTGTTGTAGGTAATGGCATTGGGCGTTACCGAGCGCGGGTCGGCCTTGTAGGCTTCCCAGCTTTGGCCCAGCGGATCCTGTGTGCCGTTTTGCTCAAGGCTGCTGTAGATCAGCGCCAGCTTGCTGTCTTCGTCGGGCTTGAGATTGAGCTTGGCGAAGGTCTGGTCCCGGCGTGCGGCGCTGTGGTCGCGGTAGCCGTCGGTGTCCATGCGTGAGGCATCAAGCACAAAGCCGACGTCGTCGGTGGCGCCCTCGGCGGTCAGGTGGTTCTTGCTCATGCCGTCGCTGCCGACCAGAGTCTCGGCGCCAATGCGCGGCGGGCCATCGCCGTCGCGGGAGAACATTTGAATCACGCCACCGGCGTTACTGCCATACAGGGTTGCCGCCGGGCCGCGCAGCACTTCAATGCGCTCGGCGGTATCGAGGTTGAAGGTTGCAGCCTGGCCCTGGCCGTCGGGGGTGCTGGCCGGTATGCCGTCGGCAATCAACTTGATGCCGCGCACCCCAAACGCCGAGCGGGCACCAAAGCCACGGGAAGATATTTGCAGGTCCTGGGCATAGTTCTGACGGTTTTGCACCACCAGCCCCGGTACACGGGACAGCACCTCGGATGCATTGATGCCCAGTTGGCCATCCTGGATTTGCTCCTGATTGATACTGTCCACCGAGTACGGCAGGTCAAAACTCGGGCTGGCGCTGCGCGAGCCGGTGATGACACTGGGATCCAGCTCCAGGGTTTCGGCGCAGACGACAGGTGCCAGGCACAGGCCTGGCAGTAACAGGGCAAGGTGAGCAGGTGTGAAATATTTCATGGGCAAATCGGGTTCCGTGTGACGCGACCCGTCCAGGGCGACGGGGGGAGGCTAGCAGAGGGCGCGCAGTTTAGCGGCTGAGGTGCGGATATCCAGCAAAACAAGTGACAAGGACGCGCTGAGCCGTCCCTGTCTTGAACGTGATGAGCGTCGGGCGCGGGGTTATTGCACTTGGGTCATGTTGATGTCTTGTAAGCCATGGATCAGGTCTTTGAGGGTGTCGTAGCGTTTTTGGTGGATGGTTGGCCAGCTTTCACGTTCGATAAAAATCTGACCATTGGCGTCGGTTCTCAAAGGGGTATGCACAATTTCGTGGTTATTTGAGCGATGTATCAACTGGGCGCCTTGAGGGGATGCGCTGTCCAGGCGGAAGAACCCCGGAGCCGGTAGCCTGTTATTGGTTTGCGATGGGGAGAGGGCTGGTAAATGGGGCTTTGTGCCTGGAATGTCGATTTGCAGCCAGTAATCGTTTTTCAAAAAGCGGTAGTTAGCATGTTTGTTATCCGCGGGGATGATTTCACCGATGTCCTGACGCAAGCCGCGGCTGGTGCCCGGGGCTGAATCCGATACTCGCACGGATATCGCCCCTTCAAGTTCGGCCAGCCCCGGTATGCCCTCAAAGGTGTTGGCATGTGAGTTGCCCGTCAGGGCTATCCATTTGCCTCCTGGGTTTTGGGCCTGATGAGCGCGAATCGTACGGGAGGCAAAGTAGCTGAACATTTCATAACGGTTTAGCCAGGGCGTTTCGCTCGGTGTGCTTTTCGGGTAGTAACTGGCCGAGCAGTCAACCGCGATAACCCTGATGCCATGCCGTCTGGCCTCGCGCACCAGTTGGCTGAAGGTATGGCGGCTGGAGGGGTTGATCTGATGACCAAAATCCTGATCCTCAAGGTATTTGTTCAACCTGAGCGGCATTTTTCCGCTTTGGAAGTAGTCATCCAGAAGGCTTTGGTGCAGGTCGCTTTGCAGGTGCTCCATGTAGAGGACCTTTACGTCGTGTCTGGCAAACTCGGCCATGTTGTCGATCAGGATCTTTTTACTCGATTGGTGAGAGTGGGTTTCACCCCACACGATGCCATCTGACTGCTCGAACAGGTGGTTGATCAACGCTTGTTCCTGCACGTTGCCAGGTAATTGCGGGCGGGTGGCCCGGGGTTTTGCAGGTTTTGTCAGGAAGTAGGCCTTGGCATCCGCGAGCAACTTGATCCGCAGCTCCTTGAATGCCCGGTGGGCAAGGCTGCGCTCGGACGCAAAATCCATAAAGTCAGTGATGCCATCGAGTACTGAACGATGGTTCTCGGTGATGTCCCGAAGTGCTTCCTGGTACTCGGCGGGCATGTCGTAGTCGCTGTATTTGAGGTGGGGCACATCGCCAGGCAACTCGGTGAGATGCCCCGTCAGAGGTACCCAGCGTTTGCTGTTGTCCGCCAGCCTGTGCTTGATTTGCCAGCGGCCTGCGGTGCGCCGGACCTTGAAGCTGGCGCTTGCGCCAGCGCTTGAACTCGATTGCGGTTGCAAGTACCAGTTGCGGCCCAGCCAGCCGCTGTAGACTTCGAACACGTCGCTGTCCTGCTTGATATATCGCATGTTGTCTATGCGATAGATGCCCTGCTCGTCAGGGGTGTAGCGGCTGAGATCGACGCCTCTGACGCGCGCGTTGTCGATTACCCTTTCAATGCCGGGCTTTTGTTTGAGCAAAGGGGTTGTTGGATCGACATCCCATTGCCCGGCCGAGAGTTCGCGCAAGGGGATGCTGTACGGTGCGTTGGGTTTGCGCTCATCCAGTGCGCGCCAGGTGTTGTCCAGGTTGTCGTACTGGCTGCGATAGAACCTGCCGTTTCTGTTTTTGGTGTAGCAGGCGGTCTGACCATTGGCAGTGGGCGCTTCATACACACCTGCACCGTATTCATCCCCCGTGCGCAGCCTGAGCCTGGCACCGGGATAATGGCTGGCAGCAGCGGGGCTCAACGAGGGTACGGGCTGTTTTGCGCGTTGACGTATCGAATTGCCGAATACGGCTGAGCCGGTAAAGTCCGAGGCGCCGTCAGTCAGGTAGGTGATGGACTCCATAAAGTGCAGCAGAGCTTCGTGTTTTTCGTCGCGCTGCAGGGCATCAAGGCCTCTGATGATCTGAGCGATAAACCGCGCCAGTACGATGGGCAGCAGCACTCGGGTGGGCAATGCGAAAGACAGGATGTCGATTGCCGTCAGTACGGCCTCTTTGGCAGTGTTTACGTTGCTTTCCCAGGTAGAAGTCGACTGCTCGTCAGCATCGCGGATGGCGTGCAAGGCCTCGGTGTCGTAGGACGCTTCGAACAGGTCATGGCTGATGCCCTGCAGTTGCAGATTGGCCTCGCTCAGTCCCCGCTCCAACAGCGGCTTGATATACGGCTGTTGCGCCGGTGTGACGTGGCGCATCACATAGGCTCGCCAAATAGGCCGTGACAGGATCTGGCCCAGCTCGTTGCGTGAGTTGGCAACCAGGAACCAGCGGCTCTCAGGCCCGCCGGGGGTGTAGCACAGCAGTTGCCCGGAGCCGGTGGCGCTGAACACCAGCAAACCCGGTAGTGGTTTATAGCGCAACATCAGCAGATGGACTTTGACCTGCTCACCGTTGATTTGTGCACGGTTGTTCTCTACGGGCTGCTCAAGCGCAGCCCTGACCCATGACACCTGTTGGGTGGTCAGCGCACCCGCCAGCGTGGCTTCAAGCAAGTCCAGGTTCAGTTGTGCCTGCTTAAAAGCGACATAGCGCTCCTTGCGCCATTGGGCCTGGCTGGAGTTGACCAGTAGCTCCTTGAGATTTTTTTTGTAGCGCTCGCCAATATCCAGCTGGCGCACCAGCGTTTTCAGATAGCTGCTGGTCAGCACGGCATGTTTCTGGCCCGCTCCATCCTTGACTTGTGCAGTGAGGGCGAAAGTGACGTCCCAGATACCGACATTGGACAGCGCCAGCTCACTCAGGCTACGGCGTGTGGTGTGGTAACTGATGATCGGCCCGGTTCTGCCCAGGCTCATGCCTGCAGGAAACCCGGAACCACTGACAGGGTTGATCAAAGGGCCGGTGCGCAGGGCTTCAGTGGTCGAGATGAAGATCTCGTCCGGGTCGACGTCTATGCCGTGGTCTTTTTTGATCTGTTGCTGTAACTGAAGGCGGGCATAACCCAGCAGTGTATGTTTGCGGCCGATTTCGCTGAGGGGTTGGGCGTCATCGGATTCTGCCGCCAGGCGCTCGTGATTCAGGCGCTCAACGGCCAGCCGCCACTGGGTTTTTTGGCTGTCTGAAGCAGTCTTCAACCAGTCGGGCAATTGGCTTTCCAGCAATCGGGTATAGCGCCCGCGCAGTATGTTGGCGGGATTTAGGGGCAGGCTTGCAGCCAGGGATTGGTCGACGCAGTCGGATAGCTGATCGAGGGATGTGTCTTGCTTGAGATTGCGTGCCACCGACCAGGCATGGTGCATGTCGCTTTTTTGTTTGTTGATCAATTGATCGCTGAAGACGGTAGCTATGGCGCTGTCTGCAACCGGGCTGTAGTCGACTTGCTCATGGGCCAGGGCGCGCTCCCGATCTTCGGTGAGTACGCACGTGAGCAGTGTTTCACGCTGGTAAGGATCGTTGAGCCGGGTCGTCAGTTCCTGGCTGAGGGCTGCGAGTGAATCGAACACTTCCAGGCCAGTGTTCGGCAGGTAAAGCACTGAAGGCCGCGGGGTGGGGTCCAGGGCAGTGCGCTTGTCCTGCGCGTTGGCTGAGATCAGGGGCAGGTGTTTCGTGGTAATCACGAAGGCGCCGTGCAGCACTGCAGCCCTTTGCATGAGACGACCGCTGAGTGCCAGCGTGTAAAAGCCGTAGGGGCCGGGTGTTTTTGGCGCGGGAGATGGGCTGGCATCAGGGAGTACCTGATTGATCATGTCCAGGGCGGTGGGGCTGAAGGTGCTGTCCTCGTGGCGCACGGAGGCTTCTGCGCGGATCAGCCTGTGGGCAAATTGCGACAGCCAGTCTTTGGGCGCTTGCCCATTGAGGTCCTTGTGGGGTGTGCGCCAGAAGTCGTTAAGGGCATCCCTCACACACAACTGCGGGGAGCGGACGACAAACTCAAGGTATTTTTCGAGTTCAGGGGCGGATACCCCGGCCGTTCGATCCTCCTCGTCAAGGGTATAGGCGTAGTTGTAGACGCGGGTGGCACCCTGTACGAAGGTCGGGATCTGGCCGGTCAGGTAGCACTGGTCTATCAGGGCAGTCACCGACTGGCTGGAGATAGTGGGGTTTTGGCCAGGCTGGGCTGCGATCTCTTCATTGATGAAAAGAAAGTCGGTGCAGGTGTCAGCGGGCAACCGCGGAAAAAATACCCGCAGGCAGTGATCCAGCGACAGATCAAGGTTGGGCAAGGCATTGCGCAGCACGAGCAGTTCGCGCTCTGCGTCTTTGAGGTTAGCGAGTGCACTGGGCATGGGGTCGTTCCTGTCTATTGACGCGTACGTCGGTGTATCCACAGGAAATCCCAAAACGTTCGGGTGTTAGGGCTACATATATGTGGCCCGGCGATTTTTTTGCAGATGAGGGCGCGCAATAGGGCGTGGCAAATCGTGCAGGGTCACTGCGGGCGTCTTTACGCTATAATCCCGCTCTTTAGCTGTTTCTCGAACTGCGAGGAACGCATCATTTTTTCAGGCGCCCGCCGCCTGCCTGCATTCAAAAGAGGCTAATCCAGTGGCATTGACGATTCTTGGCCTGTCCGGCGCCCTTAGCCATGATCCCTCCGCAGCCCTCTATATCGACGGCAAGCTGGTAGCGGCGGCTGAAGAAGAGCGCTTCGTACGCGATAAGCATGCAAAGAACCGCATGCCCTACGAGTCCGCAAAATTCTGTCTTGAACAAGCGGGTATCAAACCTTCCGACGTTGACGTGGTGGCGATCCCGTTCGCTCCGATCAGCTTGTTCGGCAAGGCTCGCTGGCACTACGCCAAGCGCTACTGGTACGCCCCGGACCGCGCCCTTGACGCGATCCTGATGGGCAACCGGCGCTACAAGCGCTACCGCAACAAGATCGTGTTCTGCCTTGAGCAGCTGGGCTTCGACCCGAAGAAAATCAAGATCGAACCGGTCGAGCACCACCTGGCTCACGCATCCAGCGCCTACCACTGCTCGGGTTTCAAAGAGAAAACCGCGATCCTGGGCATCGATGGCAAGGGCGAGTACGCCACGACCTTCTTCGGCTACGGCGAAAACGGCAAGATCACCAAGATCAAGGAGTTCTTCGACCCGGACTCCCTGGGTGGCCTGTACGGTGCAATCACCGAGTTCCTCGGTTTCGAGATGCTCGATGGCGAATTCAAGGTCATGGGCATGGCGCCGTACGGCGACGCCAGCAAATACGACTTCTCGCGTCTGGCCTCGTTCGAAAACGGCGAACTGGTGATCAACACCGAATACGCCAACGTGATCGGTCTGCGTCGCTACAAAGAGAACGGCAAGGGCTTCTACTTCTCGCCAAAACTGATCGAGTGGCTGGGCCCCAAGCGCGAAGGCGATATCGCCGACGAGCCGTACATCCACTACGCAGCCAGCATGCAGGCGCTGTTTGAAAAACTGTCGCTGCAGATGATCGACTACTACCTGGGCGACATCCTCAAGGAAACCGGCAAAATTGCCTTTGCGGGCGGCTGCGCGTTGAACGTGAAGCTGAACCAGAAAATCATTGCCCGCCCGGAAGTCAAAGAACTGTTCGTACAGCCTGCGTCCGGTGATGCCGGTACCGCAGTCGGTGCAGCGGCGTATGTATCCCACGCTCGCGGCGTGCCGGTCGAGAAGATGGAACACGTCTACCTCGGCCCTGCGTACAGCAACGAAGACGTGATCGCGGCCTGTGCCCGTCACCCTGGCAAACCTGCCTACCGCCGCATCGAAAACACCCCGGAGCGCATCGCCAAGATCATGGTCGATGGCAACCCGGTAGCGTGGTTCCAGGGGCGCATGGAGTTCGGCCCGCGTGCATTGGGCGGTCGCTCGATCATCGGTTGCCCGAGCAGCGAAGGCGTGGCAGACCGCATCAACGAACAGATCAAGTTCCGCGAGCGCTGGAGGCCTTTCTGCCCGTCGATGCTCGACACCGTAGGCCCGCAGATGATCAAGGTCGATCACCCGGCACCCTTCATGACCTTCACTTTCGAAGTGGCTGAAGAGTGGAAGACCCGCGTGCCGGAGGTTGTCCATGAAGATGGTACTTCCCGCGCCCAGGTGCTCAAGCGCGAATACAACCCGCGTTATTACGACATGATGAAGGCGCTGGAAGTGCTGACCGGTAACGGCGTTTCGCTGAACACTTCGCTTAACCGTCGTGGCGAGCCTATGGTTTGCTCGCCGACTGACGCGCTGAACATGTTCTTCGGTTCCGATCTGCAGTACCTGATCATGGAAGACATCCTGGTGGTTAAAGACGGCGCCGAGACTTATGAATCGCTCGACTGAGCGTCATGTGCTGCAGTTCTGCCACGGCTATGACGGGCCGTTCCTGGACTGTGCGCGCCAGTACGCGAGCCTGTTTGCCGGTACCGGGTACAAGGTCACCACGGTCTTCCTGACCGGGGCAACCGACCCTGAAGTGGCAGCAGGCTGTGCGTCTGATGAAGTGATCTTTATGGAATTCAGCTCCAGGGCCATTCGTGGCCTGAAGCTGGGTGCCATCGCCAGGCTGCGCAAGATCGCAGCCTCGCGCAATTTCAGTTTTTGCATCGCCCACCGCTTCAAGCCGATTTATATCGCCTTGTTGGCCACCGGTTTGCCGGTGATCGGCGTGCATCATGCGTTTGGCGATTATCAGCGTCGCAGCCGCAAGCTGTTTGCCCACCTGTTTCGCAAGCGCCTGAGCCTGCTCGGTGTTTCCGACGCGGTGCGTGACGACATGCGCAAGTGCCTGCCCAAGTGGCCAGCCGGGCGTATCAACACGCTCTATAACCGTATCGATATCGATGCGGTCCAGGCCGGGCAATTGTCTGGCACCCCGGCGCGCGAAGCGTTGGGGCTGTCGGTCGATGGCTTTATTGTCGGCAACGTCGGTCGCCTGCATCCGGACAAGGACCAGGCCACGCTGATTCGCGGTTTTGCCCTGGCGTTGCCCAATCTGCCGACTGACAGCCAACTGGTCATTATGGGCAAGGGGCGTCTGGAGGAGGATCTCAAAGAGCTGAGCAATGAGCTGGGGATCGGCGATCAGGTGCTGTTTTTGGGCCAGGTGCCTGATGCACGCCGCTATTTCAGGGCCTTTGACGTGTTTGCGTTGAGCTCTGATCACGAACCGTTTGGCATGGTGCTGCTTGAGGCTATGGCTGCCGGTGTGCCGTTGCTGGCAACGGCCTGTGGCGGCGCCAAAGAAGTGGTCGAGGGCGTGGGGATTTTGTTCCCGCTGGGCGATGCCGAGCATCTGGCCCAGGGCCTGCAGCACCTGGCTCAACTCGATGATGAGCAGCGCATGGCCTGCGCCGAACTGATGCTTGAGCGTTTGCACGAACGTTTTAGTGATCGGGCGGTGCGCAATACCTTCTGGCACTTGGCGCAAGTCACCGACCTGATTGCGGAGTCCTGATGCTCAATCGATTTCAAGGCTGGCGTGAGCGCGGCTGGAGCGTTGTGGATTCCGGCACTTATGCCGATGCCTGGCAGCGTTTTGGCGGCAGCGTCGCTACCCACCCGATGGTCGTTGAACGTCTGGCGCAGTTGGCCGGTATTCCTGTGCGTTATCTTGCCTGGGAGCAGGTCGGCAAGCTGAAAGCGGCTATCCCGACCTGGGGGCGCGATCTGGCCTTGTCCAAGGACGTGCTCAAGCGTCATGGCAAAAAAGGCTTGTTCGATCTGGGCAATGCCGAGCTGATTCTGCCGGCGGCTGCCGATGCGGCGGCACCTTTGCGTCATCGTGGGCGGTATCTGTCGCAGCTCAATGAAGGTCGTTTCAGCAACCTGGTACTGCAAACCGAGCAGTTGGCCATGGCTCGCACGCCGGAAGAACTGTCGAAAAAATTCCGCTACAACCAGCGCCGCGAACTGCGCCTCCTGGAAGAGGCGGGCGGTGTTGTGCGCCCGGTATCGGAGTTTTCCAGTGCTGAGTTGGCGAGCATATACTGCGATCTGTTTTTGCGCCGCTGGGGCTTTGTTGCCACAGGGGCCGAGCGGATGGCCGAGGTCATCGAGCTGTTGCGCGAGCTGTTGATCGGCTCGGTGATTTTCCTCAACGATGCGCCGATAGCGATTCAATTGGTGTACCGCGCTGAGTCGCCCGAGTGGATCAGTGTCGAGTACGTCAATGGCGGTGTTGACCCTCAGACCCGTGAATTCAGCCCTGGCAGCGTGTTGAGTTTTATCAATACCCAATCTGCCTGGGAGCAGGCCCGCAGTCTCAACAAGCCTTTGCGCTTCTCGTTCGGCCGCGCCGACCGTGAATACAAAGAGCGTTGGTGCAACCCGGTGCCCGTGTTCAAAGTCTGAAACACAAATCTTGTAGGTGCGGACTTGCTCGCGATGGTATCACTGCGTTTTTTAACATCCCGCAGTGCCTGCATCGCGAACAGGTTCGCTCCCACGGGAGATCAATCACAAGAGCCTAGCCATGAGCCAACCCGCCTCGCGCAAACAGCAACTTCTCAAGCGTCATCGGCGCAACAAGCGTATTGGCCTGCTGATCGGCCTGCTGGTGCTGATTGCCAGTGGCGTGTTGCTGGCCTGGTGGTTGCCACCGGTGTTGGCGGTGCTGGGCTGGGTGGCCCATGAAGCATGGTTTGCCGATCATCTGTTCTATTCGCCCAAGGACGATTACCAGTACAGCTTCCCGGCCGGCAGCGAGCAGCCGGCGGTGCGCCTTGAGGGCGACAAGCTGGTAGCGGAGCAGCCGCTGCAACTGGCGGGAGATGAAACCCTGATCCTGGAGGTCAAGGTTAAAAGTGGCTGGCTGGGACGCTTTGTTGACCCGTATGTGCAACTGTCGGGTGGCGAGTCGGCGGACCGGCAAACTTTCGAGCGTGGCGTGAATGGCCAGCGCTACCTGAACGTGAGTGGTTGTGCGCAGGCGCTGGTCGCGGGGCAGTTGCGTGTGCGCGGGCGCTACTGCCGCGTTTTGGGCCAACCTGAACTGCGGATTTTCCGTCAACCCGATTATCGCCAGCAGCGGATCATGGTTGTTGCGCCCCACGCCGATGATGCAGAGCTGGCCGCGTTTGGCCTGTACAGCCAGGCCAAAGAAGCCTGGATCGTGACCCTGACCGCTGGCGAAATCGAAGCCGGGCATTATCAGCAAATGGGCCTGCCACGGGCAGAGGCCGCCCGCCTCAAGGGCCGTTTGCGCGCCTGGGACAGCATGGTCGTACCGCGCTGGGCCGGGGTGCCTGAAGCCCATTGCGCGCAATTGGGTTATTTTTGCCTGCAATTGCCCGCCATGCAGGGCGCTCCCGATCAGCCGATGGCCTCGCGCGAGGCCGATTTGAGCGACATTCGCGTATTCCGCCAATTCAACCCGTTCCCGTTGCCCGCCGATCAGGACGGCGCGCCGACCTGGCATAACCTGCTGGCCGACTTGCGTGCATTGATTCTGCGCGCGCGCCCTGAAGTGATCGTGCTTCCGCACCCGTCAATCGACCCGCACCCGGACCATATCTGTGCCCATGACGCTGTCATCGAGGCCCTTGAAGGCCTGGAGTGGCAGCCGACCACGATGCTCGGCTACGCCAACCACCTGCATGACAACGATCGCTGGCCGATGGGTAACAGCGGTGACGGCATTGCCTTGCCGCCGGTGTTCGATGCCACGCTCTGCCTGCGCCCTTGCAGCCTGCCGTTGAGCCTTGCACAGCAACGCGACAAGGCCATGGCGCTGGGGATGATGCATGACCTGCAGCCACGGGCTGCGCTCAAGCGCAGGATTAGACGATCGATACAGCAACTCCTGGCAGGCAGAAAGCCATCGCCTTATGGTGAGAATGAGTTTTTCCGCAAGGCCGTCAGGCGTCATGAGCTGTTTTGGCAACTAAAATAATAAGCACATATAAAAAGCGGTCATAGCATTGACCCTAATCTCGACCTTTACATTGAGTTCCCTGTGATAAAACCATCACCGCGTATTTTATTTGTGATCCCGTACTTCGGCCGGTGGCCGTTCTGGATGCCGTTTTTCCTAGAAAGCTGTCGGCACAATCCCGATATTAACTGGCTATTTTTCAGCGACTGTGGGGTACCTGAAAATCTGCCGGCCAATGTGACCGTTGAATCGATCAGCTTTACCGACTATTGCCGTAAGGTTTCTGAGCGCCTGAAGATCAATTTCGCACCCAAAGAGGCTTATAAACTGTGCGATATCAAGCCGGCGTTGGGCTATATCCACGAAGATCGTCTGCAGGGCTATGATTTCTGGGCCTTCGGCGATATTGATCTGGTGTACGGAGACCTGCGCAGTTATTTCACCGCCGAGCGGCTGGCCCGCTATGACCTGTTTTCAACCCACGAACGCCGGGTCGCGGGGCATTTGTGCCTGATGCGCAATACGTCATGCAAGCGCGAGCTGTTCATGCGGATAAAGGACTGGCAGCAGCGCTTTACTGACAATCAGCATCATGCGCTGGATGAAGGTGCCTTCAGCCGGATCTTCCTGTGGCGCAAGAACCTGCCCAAACCGCTGTTCGAGCTGGTGGGCAAGTTCAACCCGCTGCGTCGCACCAGTGAGTTTACCGAGGCCTTCAGTACCCCCGGCGGCTGCATTAAGTGGCATGACGGCACGGAAAATTTCCCGGGCAAGTGGTTCTGGAAAAACGGCATATTGAAAAACGATCGTGACGGCGATCACACCTTTCCTTACTTTCACTTCGTGTGTTGGAAGCGTAACGAGTGGGCCAAGCTGCCTGCTCCCGATCCAGTTGCAATCCAGCGTCTGGCGGCAGAGCCTGCCTGGGTTATTGATGCCACCGGATTTCACCGGGGAGAGTTATGAAGCGTTCCAAGGTTTTGCAATTGCAGCCCGACTACAACGTCAAGTCCCATGACTTTGCCGACCTCGCCGAGCAGATCGTACGCGCATTGCCCCGTGAGCATTACGAGATCACGGCGGCCTTTTTGCGTGGGCGCCCGGGGCCGGGCGAGCCAGTGAGCAAGGCCGACCACTCGGTGTATTTCGAGTTCAGCGACAAGTCGCTCAAGGGCATGCGGTTGCGCGCCATGTGGGCGTTGTACAAGTTCTGCCGCAAAGAGCAGTTTGATGTGGTGATCTGCAACCGCTTCAAGCCGGTGAACATGATGCTGCAGCTCAACCGCTGGCTGAAAATCCCGCTGTGCGTGGGTATTTCCCACGGGTTTGGCGAGTACGACCGTTTTTACCGGCGCAGCCAGGCCAAGCGCCTGATCGACAAGCACTGGCGCTTTGTCGGCGTGTCGCCTGCGGTCAAACAGTACCTGCTGGACTGCCAGTGCGGTTTCACCGACGCCAATACTTACGCGATCACCAACGCCATCGATATCGAGCAGGCCGAAGCCCTGCAGCTGCCACGCCAGCAGGCGCGTGAAAAGCTCGGCCTCGATCAGGATGCGCGGATGATCGGCGCGCTGGGACGTCTGGTGCCTATCAAGGGCCACCGCTTTTTGCTGCAAGCCTTCGCGGCATTGAAAGACAAATACCCGAACGCGCAATTGGCCATTATTGGTGCCGGCCGCGAGGAGTCGCGTTTGCGCGAGCAGATCGGGCAACTGGGGCTCGATGGTCGTGCGCATTTGTTGGGCTTCCAGGAGAACGCCCTGCAGTACGTGCGTGCCTTTGATATCTGGACCATGCCTTCACTGGCCGAAGGCCTGGGGCTGGCGCTGCTCGAAGGCATGAGTGGGCACTTGCCGGTGATCGCCAGCAATGTACCGGCCATGCTGCCGCTGATTGAAGGGGCGGGCGGCCTGGCGGTGAAGCCCAGCGACGTGGCAACGCTCACCGCAGCGCTGGACGAGTACCTGGCCCTGTCGGACGACGCTTTGCGAGCCAAGGGCGAGCAGGCGTTCCGCTACTTGCAGCAAAACCACGACATTGAGGTATTCCGCCAGGAGTATCTGGACCTGATCGACTCGGGCCTGCGCCAGGCCCGTAAGGAATACCCATGACTGACTTGCAACCCCTGGTGACGGTGATCATCGCCTCCTACAACCACGGGCCCTACATAGAACAAAGCATCCAGAGCGTTCTGGATCAGACTTATCCCAATATCGAATTGCTGGTGATCGATGACGGCTCGCCTGATGACAGCGTGGAGCGTATCCAGCGTTTGCAGGCGGTACATGGTTTCGACTTTCGAGTGCAACAGAACCAGGGCCTGACCAATACCCTCAATGGTGCGATTGCTCGGGCCAAGGGCAGCCTGATCGTGCCCTTCGGTTCCGATGACATCATGATGCCGGACCGTATCGCGGTGCAGGTTGCCTACATGGATGGCAAGCCGGAAGTGGGGATTTGCGCGGGCAATATCGAGTTGATCGATGCCAATGGCAACCTGTTCCCGGAAAAACGCCAGCGCCGTGATGTACCGTTCCGGCGCCTGGACTTCGATGACATGTTCCTGGAGCGCAAACCGTATCCGCCTGCGCCGACCCTGATGATCCGCCGTGAAGCACTGGACAAGGTAGGGGGGTTTGACCCGAGCATTCGCCTGGAAGACTTGTATATCGAGCTGAAGATTACCCATGCCGGGTACTTTATCGACGGCCTGAACGTAGTGATGGCGCGCTATCGCAAGCACGCGACCAACTCGTACAAGAACCACCGGTTCATGATCGACAGCATTCTGCGCATTTATGCCCAGTTCAGCGATCACCCGCTGTACGACGAGGTGCGCTACAAGTTCCTCAATTCCATGTTCCTGAAAACGGCCAACCGCAATCGTGCCCTGGCTCGCGAGCTGTTGGCGCAGATTCCGTTCAAGCGCTGGACGGGCAAAACCTGGCGTGGGCTGGGGCGGCTGTATTTCTCACCCCTGGAAAAAGACTGACGGCGTGCGAGGGGTTATTCCGGCTCGACCTGTGAGGTTGTCCGGGTACGCCGGCGCAGTCGGCGCACAACCCTTTTGCCTGCGGCCATGCCCGGCTTCTCGATGTAGAGGAAGCTCAGGCTGCTGAGCACAATCAACAGGCAGCTGCTCAGGGCCGCCAGCAGCAGGAACACCAGCGGCTCTCTGGTATCCAGTGGCAGCCCCAGTGGCAGGCGTTGCAACATCAGCCAGATCAGAAAGCCGTGTAACAGGTAGGTGCTGTAGCTGATTTCACCCATCCAGCGAATGCTGCGCTTGGCCAATGCGCCAAACAGCGTATGCCCGGAGGCGATGATCGAGAACGCCAGGGTAAGCAACAGCAGCGGGAAGAACGCAAAGCTCTTGCGGAACAGGGTCAGCACGGCCATCAGCACAACCAATGCAATGACCCCTGCAACGGGCGTCCGGCTCCAGGCCAGCAGCCTGGGCGTGCGTACCCAGTACGCCGCGGCCACGCCACCGAGAAAGCTCATCAGAATGTGCTTTTTCAGCGAGTGCTCCCAACCTACCACCTGATACAGCGCATAGATGGCGATCAGGCACAGTGCAGTCTGTCGCCAGTCGCTGCGGTACAGAAACACCATCCCGAACAGCGGCAACGCCATATAGAAGAACACTTCGTAGCTCAGGGTCCAGGTGACGTTGGCAATCAGCCCGCCGGTTTGCGGGAATTGATTGATGTCCGGGCGATCAAAAAACAGCCAGGCCAGTATCTGGCCGGCAATCTCCAGCGGGGTGTCCTTGAGTGTCCAGTCCTGGATGTAGAACACGCTGACAATCACCAGCAGCATCAGCGGCAAATATAGCGGGTACAGGCGGAAAACCCGGGACACGGCGAAGGCCAGCCAGTCGTATTCACGGCCTTTCTCGAGCAAACGCCCCCAGAACAGAAAGGCCGTGATCATGAAAAACAAGGCCACGCTGGCCAGGCCGATCTGGGCGTAGAACCGGGTCGAGGGCATTTCAAATGCCCCGGTATGCAGGAACACCCAGGTAATGGCGGTGTGGTGAATGAACACACCAAAGGCCAAATAGCCGCGCAAGCCATCAACACTGCTATAGCGGCCTTGAGCTGAGTGCTCCAGATTGCGCTGGATGGTCGGCGACCACCGCAGCAGCAATGCTGACGTCATGATCGCCAGGCCATAGGCCAGCACCGCCCACAAGGGGTTACTGCTGTCCAGGCTCAAGGCGCGTTGGTTTGAGCAAGTGCCATAACCTGGTTGCGCAGGCTTGTAACGGCAGGGGCGGGAGCCAGGGTGGCATAACCTTGCAGCAGTTCGGGCAGTTGCTCTTCGAACAGCCAGCGACGGTCTTCGGGGTAGCGTTGCATATGCCGCAAGTTGCGCTGGCGCAGGGCTATGCGCAGTGCCGAAGGATAAAGATGCATGTCGGCGATATCGATCAGGGCGAACTCGCCATCGTCCATCAACAACACATTGCCCAAGTGCAGTGAGCGGAAGTAAACGCCCTTGTCATGCAGGATCGCCAGGAACTTGCCGAAGCGCTCGACCAGGGCCTGGCGCATGGCCGGCGAACCCATCGACTGCATGACCTGGCGCAGGGTCTGGCCGGGCAGTGGTTGGTACAGCACGGCAGTGCTGCCATTGCGCAACTGAAACAGGTCGAGGATTTTCGGCGCGGGAATGCCCATCGCCTGCAAGCGCTCACTGTTGACGGCAAAACGTTCCGAATAAGGGTTGAAGCTGCCCGAGGTATAGCAGCGGCGTGCGCGGAACAACTTGAGGAAGTTGCCGTTTTGCAGGCGCAGCACCTTGGGGCCCAAGCCATCTTCTTCAATCACCTGGGCATGGCTGGCAAGGGTATTGAAGGCGGCATCGGACAGGCGGTGAACCGGCCTGTCGCGCAGGGTCTTGAGGCGCAGGCCGATATTCAGTGCGGCGATCAGGGCCAGCGGGATCCACAGCAGATACCAGTGTTCCTTGGGGCGCGAGATGATCCCTCCACCCTCGGTCAGGCCGGCACCGATACCGTATACCAGCCAGGCGGAGGCCAGGATGAACAACGGCTGCACGCGGTGACGCCAGCTGCTGTACAGGCCCCAGGCCTGCATGAACAACCAGGGCAGCAGGCCGAGCAAACCGACGTAGAACAGTACCCCCAGGAAAAAATTATGGGGCTCGCTCAGGGGGTACTCGGGGTGCTCTGACAGCGTCAGGGACAAGTGCGCGTCATAGCCATGGCCGATCCACGGGTTTTGCGCGATCAAGTCCAGCGCCATTTGCCACAGTTCAAAGCGGAACGAGCTGCCACGGCCGACGAGCATGTCCCAGAACAGTGCCGCCACCACCACGCTGCCGATGGCCAGCATACTTATCAGGGCCAGCGAGCGCCGGTTCCAGCAGATGAAGCTGAGCCAGACCATAGCCATCACGATGGCCACCAGTGGAGTTCTGGAGCCGGTGGCGATCAGCGCGATGAACATGATGACAAAACCGGGAATGGCGGCAAGCAGGACTGGCGGGCGCTTGCAGGTCATGCCCAGGGTTAGCCAGTAGATGCAAAAGAACCCGAATGCATGGGAGCTGAGCAGCGGATTGTCGAACGCACCGGCTCCGATCATCCGCATGTCCGGATCATTGTTGGGGTAGAACATGTACAGGTTGTACAGGGTGGCGACCAGGGCAATGACTGCAGCACCAAAAATGACCGGCTGCAGGCTGTCACTGCGGTATTTGACCAGCAAGGTACCGCCCGCGAACAGCATGAACAGGTGCAGCGGGGGTTTGAGCAGGCCGAGAACGCTCTCCTCGGTGTTGCTCCAGATCAGGCTGGCCATGGCCCAGGCAGCAAACAGCAGGAAGCCTGCGATCAACGGTTCACGCAAGATGTCCCTGAGTTCTTTGGGCCGCAAGACAAGGGCAATCAGGGTCGGAATGCTGAACAGCCCGTAATACAGTTTGTGATGCAGGCTTCGTCCAGGCAGAAAATAAAGGTCGGATAAAAGTAATAAAAGGCCGACAGGCAGCAGCCATAGGCAAATGAAATCAAACACCCGTTGTTTTGAATAATTTAAGTAGCTCAATTGCATGCTGAAAGGTTCGTTCCAGATTTTGGACGGCCATACTAGCGCACTGGCCCTGTAGTGTCGTTTTTACTGCCCCACGAGGCCGGGCTACAAGCGGCAGTCAGTACACCAGAGAAGCTGTGATAAAGTCAGCTTCCTTTTTTACTAACCGCCGCGTGATATGACCGAATCCAGCCCCAGCACAAGCGAATCGAGCTTGAAGATATATCTGCGCCTGCTCAGCTATGTCCGGCCTTATGTCGGCCTGTTCCTGCTGAGTATCGTCGGGTTTCTTATTTTCGCTTCGACCCAGCCAATGCTTGGTTACATCCTCAAGTATTTCGTCGATGGCCTGTCCAATCCGGACGCAGTGCTGTTTCCTTCCGTTCCCTATTTGCGTGATCTGCGCCTGTTGCAGGTCGTGCCGATCCTGATTGTGTTGATCGCCGCATGGCAGGGCCTGGGATCCTTCCTGGGCAACTACTTCCTGGCCAAGGTCTCCCTGGGCCTGGTACACGACTTGCGGGTTCAGCTGTTCAACAACCTGCTGGTCTTGCCCAACCGCTATTTCGACAAGCACAACTCGGGCCATCTGATCTCCCGTATTACCTTCAACGTGACCATGGTCACCGGTGCTGCCACCGATGCGATCAAGGTGGTGATCCGTGAAGGCATGACAGTCGTGTTCCTGTTTGGCTCGTTGCTGTGGATGAACTGGCGCCTGACGCTGGTTATGGTCGCGATCTTGCCACTGATTGCGGTCATGGTGAGCACAGCCAGCAAAAAATTCCGCAAGCAAAGCAAGAAGATTCAGGTTGCGATGGGTGACGTAACCCACGTTGCCTCGGAAACCATCCAGGGCTACCGCGTTGTGCGCAGCTTTGGCGGTGAGGCGTATGAGCGCAAGCGCTTCCTGCAGGCGAGCCAGAGCAACACCGACAAGCAACTGCGCATGACCCGCACCGGGGCTATCTATACCCCGATGCTGCAACTGGTCATCTATGTAGCTATGGGCATCCTGATGTTCCTGGTGCTTTACCTTCGTGGTGACTCGTCGCCTGGCGACATGATCGCCTACATTACCCTGGCCGGCCTGTTACCCAAGCCGATTCGTCAGCTGTCTGAAGTCAGCTCGACGATCCAGAAGGGTGTAGCGGGTGCCGAAAGCATCTTTGAACAGCTGGATGAGAAACCGGAGGTCGATACCGGCACTGTTGAGCGCGACCACGTCACTGGCCGTCTGGAAGTGCGCAATCTGAGCTTCACCTACCCGGACACCGACCGTCAGGTGCTCAGGGACGTGAGCTTTTCGGCCGAACCGGGGCAAATGGTGGCATTGGTGGGGCGTTCCGGCAGTGGCAAGTCGACATTGGCGAACCTGATCCCGCGTTTCTATCACCACACAGCGGGCGAAATTCTGCTCGATGGCGTTGAAATCGAAGATTACCGTCTGCTCAACCTGCGCCGTCATATTGCCCAGGTAACCCAGCATGTGACCCTGTTCAGCGATACCGTGGCCAACAATATTGCCTACGGTGACCTGGCGGGTGCCCCGCGTGCCGACATCGAAAAAGCCGCGCGTGATGCTTACGCGATGGACTTTATCGAGCAATTGCCACAAGGCCTGGACACCCAGGTCGGTGAGAACGGCGTGCTGCTTTCCGGCGGTCAGCGTCAGCGTCTGGCAATTGCCCGGGCGTTACTCAAAAACGCACCGCTGCTGATCCTGGATGAGGCCACCTCGGCGCTGGATACCGAGTCCGAGCGCCATATCCAGGCGGCACTCGACCACGTCATGAAAGGTCGCACCACGCTGGTGATCGCTCACCGGCTGACCACCATCGAGAAAGCCGATCTGATTCTGGTGATGGATCAGGGCCAGATTGTCGAGCGCGGTACCCATGCCGAGCTGATGGCGCAAAACGGTTACTACGCACGCTTGCACTCGATGGGGCTTGATGCGCCTCAGGTCTCCGGCGATATCGCCTGAGGCCTATACTGATACCTGTGGAGGCAGGCCTGCCTCCACGGGGAATCTTCATCTTGAGTCTTGTAGCTCATGTCTGATTCTCATTCGCTGCGATTAATACCGTGAACTGACCTGCGTTCACCCTGTGTTAATATCGCGCCCCTGTTCATTTTGTATGTGGGTTGTCCATGAAGTTGTCCATGCCGCGATTCGATCAAGCCCCTGTCTTGGTGGTAGGCGATGTCATGCTCGACCGTTATTGGCATGGCGGGACCTCACGGATTTCCCCTGAGGCGCCGGTGCCGGTGGTCAAGGTCGAGCAAATCGAAGACCGCCCGGGCGGCGCTGCCAACGTTGCGCTCAACATCGCTGCACTGGGCGCACCTGCCTCGCTGGTGGGGGTGACCGGCGACGACGAAGCCGCCGACAGCCTGGCCAACCGGCTCAAGGGCGCGGGTGTTCGAGCACTGTTCCAGCGTATTGCGCACCAGCCGACCATCGTCAAGCTGCGGGTCATGAGCCGTCACCAGCAATTGCTGCGTATCGATTTCGAAGAACCGTTTGCCACCGACGCCCTGGCGTTGGGCGCTGAAGTTGAAAACCTGCTTGAAGGCATCAAGGTGCTGGTGCTGTCCGACTACGGCAAGGGTGCCCTGAAAAACCATCAGGTGCTGATCCAGGCCGCACGTGCCAGGGGCATTCCGGTGCTGGCCGATCCCAAGGGCAAGGATTTCTCGATCTACCGTGGCGCCAGCCTGATTACGCCAAATCTCAGTGAGTTTGAAACCATCGTCGGTGGTTGCACCGACGAGGCCGACCTGGTGGCCAAGGGCGCCAAGCTGATGGCAGATCTGGACCTGGGTGCCTTGCTGGTGACCCGTGGCGAACATGGCATGACCCTGTTGCGTCCGGGCTTTGCCGCCATGCACCTGCCGGCCCGTGCCCGAGAAGTGTTTGACGTAACAGGGGCTGGCGATACCGTCATCTCAACCCTGGCCGCAGCCATTGCTGCCGGTGAGGAACTGCCCCACGCCGTGGCCCTGGCCAATCTGGCGGCGGGTATTGTGGTCGGCAAGCTGGGTACGGCAGCCATAAGTGCGCCGGAACTGCGTCGGGCGATCCAGCGCTCAGAAGGGTCGGAGCGTGGTGTGCTGAGCCTCGATCAGCTGTTGCTGGCCATCGAAGATGCGCGGGCGCACAACGAAAAAATCGTCTTCACCAATGGTTGTTTCGATATTTTGCATGCCGGGCATGTGACCTATCTGGAGCAAGCGCGGGCCCAGGGCGATCGTTTGATCGTTGCAGTCAACGATGATGCTTCGGTGAGTCGCCTCAAGGGTCCGGGTCGCCCGATCAACAGTGTGGACCGTCGCATGGCGGTACTGGCCGGTCTGGGCGCCGTGGACTGGGTGATCAGCTTTCCTGAAGCCACGCCGGAAAATCTGCTGGCTCAGGTCAAGCCTGACGTGCTGGTCAAAGGCGGTGATTACGGCATCGATCAGGTGGTTGGCGCCGATATCGTGGCCGCCTATGGCGGTACGGTTAAAGTGTTGGGGCTGGTTGAAAACAGCTCGACCACAGCCATTGTCGAGAAAATTCGCGGTCAGTGATCGACCGCACACCCCCTGTGGGAGCGGGCTTGCTCGCGATCGGGTCGACTCGGTGTAACTGAAAAACCGAGTTGTCTGAATCGCGAGCAAGCCCGCTCCCACATTTGAATCTAAGACTTTTTCACCACCTTCCTGAAAATCTGCCGCGCCTTGCCGGTCAGGCGCTTGAGCCGTGACTCGGGTTTGGGCGGGGTTAAACCCTGTTGCCGAACCCAATCCTTCCAGCGAATCCGCTCGTCATGGACCACCCAGCCGTCCTGCGGTGCAAAGCTCTCGGCCAGCCGCACGCCACGGGTACTGGCAGGTTGCAGGCGGTCTTTGCTCAGGGTGTATAACTCGGCGCAGGGCCGGCCTTCCGTGAGCGGGATCAGGTACAGATCCGGGCGCTTGCGGTCCAGCCGCGCTACCAGTTGATCCCCTTCAAGCCGCTCTTCGACATGGAAAAGGCTCAGGGACTTGGCCTCTTTGGGCACTTCCAGACGCAGGTCGTAAATCAGTTGCAGCGATGCTGTCGGCAAGTGCACGTAGGTCCGTGGCCGCTCCAGCAAGGGCTGGCTGCCACAGCTTACAGGCCGTGTCGCACCGGACAGGGGGGTCAGGCGAAAGGGCATGGCCTCGCGGTAATGCAGCGCGGCGGCGTAGGGCGCAGGCAGCCATGTTTCATTGAACCGCCCGCTCAGCCAGCCTTCGGGGGTTTCCAGCAGGCACTCTTCGGCAATCTCCTGGATGGCTGTGTGCAGGGGCAGGCTGACCTCGTGGGCTGGCACGTAACCAGAGATCAGCTTGAGCACCACATCGCCCCGATCCTGACGACGCTGACGTACCAGCACCCAGTAGTCGCGACCTTGCCAACTCATGGTCAGTCGCACGGATACGCCAAGGTTGGCCAGCTCCAGCGAAAAACGCTCATTATCGGCAACCTTGACCGGGCGGCGCTTTAGCAGGGTCTGCGCGAAGTTCAACGGCATGCCGATGCTTTGATAGCTCAAGCCCTCTGGCGTGGCTTCGACAAATAACGGCAGGGTTTTGAAGTCGCTGGGGTTCTTGCGGATCAGCATGCGCGGCATGTCGGCTCCTCCTTGCGTCGGGGTCGGCCGCGTCGGCGGCTTCAGGTTTTACGCAGAACCTGCGCAACGGTCGCCACGTTATGGGCCAAGTGCAGCGGATTGATGGTGCCGACAATAGCACTGGCAACCCCGTGATGGCCAAACACCAGTTCGAAGCTGGCGCGCACCGGATCGACCCCAGGGCTCAAGCACACATGCCCGCTGGCCAGCGCCTTTTTAACCAGAATGGCCTTGCCGTGGGCCGCGGCGTAATCGATCACCGGCCGCTCGGCCTGTTCATTG
Organism: Pseudomonas sp. FSL R10-2964; assembly: GCF_009600035.1. Classification (NCBI taxonomy): domain Bacteria; kingdom Pseudomonadati; phylum Pseudomonadota; class Gammaproteobacteria; order Pseudomonadales; family Pseudomonadaceae; genus Pseudomonas; species Pseudomonas sp. FSL R10-2964. The sequence continues at coordinate 92,257 of NZ_WIWH01000010.1, forward strand.
AGGTTGTAGGTGACCATCGCGCAATCACCGGTTTCCAAGGCCTTGAGCCCTCCTTCAACGGTTTTGCCCGACAAGCCGAAACCGCGAATCTTGCCCTCGCGTTTGAGTTCGGCCAGGGTCTCGTAGACCTCGCACTCATTGAGAACCGCAAGGTCATTGCCGTCAGAGTGCACCAGTACCAGATCGATAAAGTCCGTTTCAAGACGTTGCAGGCTGCGCTCAACGGAGTGGCGGGTATGCGCAGCGCTGAAGTCGTGACTCGACTGGCCGTCGACAAACTCTTCGCCGACCTTGCTGACGATCACCCAGTCCTGGCGCTGACCACGCAATAGCGGGCCAAGGCGTTCTTCACTGCGGCCATAGGCGGGGGCGGTGTCGATCAGGTTGATGCCCAGATCGCGGCTGAGCTTGAGCAGCATCTGCGCTTCGTTATCATCCGGAATCTTGAAGCCGCTGGGGTACTTGACCCCCTGGTCGCGGCCAAGCTTGACGGTGCCCAGCCCCAGTGGCGAAACCAGCAGGCCGGTACTGCCCAGCGGGCGATGGAAGTCGTGCAGGGTTGGCTGGCTCATGGCAACAGTTGCTCCCACGCGGTTTTTCCCAGGGGTGGACGTGGCAGCGGAGGGAGGGCCGGTGCATTGCCCGGTTTGATTCCGTCGTGCTCCAGCGCTTGCAGCACCCGGTCAGAGAAGTCCGGTGCCAGTGCCAGCTTGGTCGGCCAGCCGACCAGCAGACGGCCCTGGTCCGAGAGAAAAGCGTTGTCCGGGCGTACCAGCCCCGACTGCGCAGGCTCGGCACGGTTGACCCGCAACGTGGCCCACTGCGCCTGGCTCAGGTCAACCCAGGGCAGCAGGTTGCCCAGCTCTTTTTTCGCCACGGCGATTTGCTCGGCAGGTTCGCGGGCCACGCCATCGGCTTCGGCGATATCACCGCCCAGATACCACACCCACTCGCCATTGGCCGCGGGGTGAGTGGTTACCGTAATGCGTGGCTTGGGCCCACCGCCCAGGCAGTGGGCGTACAGCGGCTTGAGGCTGGGCCCCTTGACCAGCACCATATGCAGCGGGCGCAGTTGCTGGGCCGGAACGCTGATGCCGACACTGGCCAGCAGCTCGGCATTGCCGCCACCTGCACTGAACACAATACGCTGGGCGTGAATCTCGAGACCGTCGACCCGCAGGCCAATCAGTTCGTCGTTGTCAAACAGCGGTTCAATCACCTGCCCGGCCAGCAGGCCATCCCCCGCCAACTCCGCCAGACGCTCGATCAGGCTCGGGACGTCGACTACCAGCTCCGCCAGGCGATACACCTTGCCTTTGAAACGTGGATCTTGCAGGGCCGGGGGCAACTGGTCGCCCTTGACCTGATCGACCCGGCCACGCACGGCCTTGCTGGCAAAAAAGCTGGTGAGGTTGCCCGCGAGGGTGCCCGGCGACCACAGGTAATGGGCTTCGGAAAGAAGGCGCACACCACTCAGGTCGAGTTCGCCGTCGCCGGCCAGGGCTTCGCGCCAGCGGCGCGGCATATCGGCGATGGCTTCGGACGCCCCGGTCAGGGCACCGTGCAGCGCATATTTGGCGCCGCCATGAATGATGCCTTGAGATTTCACACTCTGCCCGCCCCCCAGGCTTTCACGCTCGACCACAATCGTGGAGAAGCCCTGGCGACGCAGGCGGGCATTGAGCCAAAGGCCGGCAACCCCAGCGCCGACAATCAGCACGTCGGTGGAAATAACAGATGGCATGGGCGACCTCGGCGTTTAAAGACAAAGACCGCAAGTATACAGCCTGATCCACAACCTGGCCTGAGCCTGTAAACCTGCGTAGCAGCTGCCGAAGGAACGAGGTGTGGTGTTTTCGTTGCTGGATTCAATGCCCCGCTGTTTTCGAGAACAGTTGAATCACCACCACCCCCAGCACAATCAGGCCCATGCCGAGCATGGCCGGGATGTCGAGTTTTTGCCCGTAGATAAACAGCGCTGCGACACTCACCATCACAATGCCCATACCCGCCCACACCGCGTAAGCCACGCCCACGGGAATGGTTCGCACCACCAGGGTCAGCATCCAGAATGCCGTGGCGTAACCGGCAATCACCAGGATCAGCGGCAGCGGTGTACTGAAACCCTTGATCGCTTTCATGGAGACGGTGGCGATGACTTCGGCGCAAATGGCAATGGCCAGGTAATAGTAGGCGTTCATGGTGGAGTCCTGAGTGTGGAGCGGGGCAATTTAGCAGCAAGGCATTCTAGTAGTTGTGAAAGTGTGTAGTGCGTTCTGGTTGCGACAGGGTAGGGAGTATTCGGTGCCATCATCGTGAATACTTTTTCAAGTAAACTCCGCACCCATGAATAGAACTCTCTACACCTTGCTGTTTCATCTGGGGCTGCCACTGGTGGCGATTCGATTGTGGCTGCGGGCGCGCAAGGCGCCCGCTTATGCCCGGCGTATTGGTGAGCGTTTCGCCTTGAATCTGCCGACCCTGCAGCCGGGGGGAATCTGGGTGCATGCGGTCTCGGTGGGCGAGAGCATCGCTGCCGCGCCGATGATTCGTGAGCTGCTAAAACGTTACCCACAGCTGCCAATCACAGTGACGTGTATGACACCCACCGGGTCCGAGCGGATCCAGGCGCTGTTCGCGAATGAGCCGCGTATTCAGCATTGCTACCTGCCTTACGACTTGCCGTGGGCGGCCGCGCGCTTTTTGAATCGCGTGCAACCCAAACTCGCGGTCATCATGGAAACCGAGTTGTGGCCCAATCATATCCATCAGTGTGCCAAGCGCGGCATACCGGTGGCGCTCGCCAATGCCCGCTTGTCGGCACGCTCGGCCAAGGGCTATGGCCGCTTCGCCCGCCTGACCCGGCCCATGTTGGAAGAAATGAGCCTGATTGCCGTGCAGACCGAAACCGAAGCCGAGCGCTTTCGTCAATTGGGTGCACGACCTGAGTGCGTTGAGGTCACCGGCTCGATCAAGTTTGACCTGACCATCGACCCCCAGCTGCTGGTCGATGCCCGGGAGCTGCGTGAGCAGTGGCAGGCTCTGGCTCGCCCGGTATGGATTGCAGCCAGCACCCACGAGGGGGAGGACGAGATTGTGCTCGCGGCCCATCGGCAATTGCTTGGCCATTACCCCAATGCGTTGCTGATGCTGGTGCCTCGGCACCCGGAGCGCTTCAATCAGGTATTCGAGCTGTGCCAGCGCGAAGGGTTTGCCACGGTGCGCCGTTCCAGTGGCGAGCCGGTCACCGCAAGTACCCAGGTCATGCTGGGTGATACCATGGGTGAATTGCTGTTTTTGTACGCGCTGGCAGACACCGCTTTTGTGGGGGGCAGTCTGGTTCCCAATGGCGGGCACAACCTGCTGGAACCGGCGGCGCTGGCCAAACCGGTGTTGAGCGGGCCACATCTGTTCAACTTTCTGGAAATCAGCGCGATGCTGCGCGACGCCGGAGCACTGGAAGAAGTGGACGACGCCCAAGGGCTGGCGCTGGCGGTACAGCGCTTGTTCGAGTTGCCGCAAGACGCCCGGCGCATGGGCCAGGCGGGCCTTAAAGTCATGCAGCGCAATCAGGGCGCCTTGCAGCGGTTGCTCGATGGCCTGGGACGGTTGATGTCGCGCTAGTCGGCCAGTGGCAGAAACCAGCGTTCGGCCAGGTCTTTACCAATCTGGCCGCGATGCACGTTTACGATGGCAGGGGCAGTTTTAGCCTTGTCCAGCTGGACGATGTAGCTGAATTTTCGCTGCTCTTTTGTCTTCAAGTGAGCGGCCGTGTAGTTCGCTTTCGGGGTATGGGCCTCGTCATAGTGAAAATGGGCATACCACAGCGGGCTGCCCTGGCGGTCGTTGACGGCGTACTCCTGCATATAGTCCTGCCGCTCACCGGTTAACGGGATGCGCTTGCCTAGCCCCGCTATCTGGACCTGTTTCTCATCAATCAGGTACTGCAGGTTGCCATGGGTCGGCGGCAGTTCGAAGCTCAACTTGATGCGCATCTCCCTGCCTTCCCTGATCATTTTTTGGGCAGCACTGCGCATGCTGTCGATCAGGGTCTGATCGTCCTGGGACCTTGAATCCTCGGCTTGGGTCTGCAGGGCCAAGTGCAGCTCAGTAGCCAGCTTGTCGAGCTTATTGGCTTCGCGAATGAGTTCTTCTTCGACTTCCTGCGGGTAGCGGGTACTCATGCTGTGCACTGTGGCCTTGTGCAGATGCCATTCGGACAAGGCGTAAAGTTTGCGCGCATCACCCTTGATGATATTCAGTGCCCGTGTGCGCGGTGATTCAGTGCGCACGGTTTTAATCTCGATCCATTCGTCCTCGTGCTGCAAATAAGTCGACAGTAATTGCTCGTCATAGTCTGAGCGGATTTCAATGACATCACTCAGCCATTCGTTGTCTGCGGGCCGGAGTTCGCCGATCAATTTGCCCTTGCCACGGACATGAATCACTTTTTTGGAGCGACTGCCAGCGGCAGGTGGTGTGCGCTTTCCAGGTCTTTGTGCGGGGGGCTGCGGGGGCGGCTTGATCTCGGCCGCCAGTTGGCGGGTGACATCCTGATAGAGCTCTGTCAGCAACAGACGAAGTTTTTTGAAGTACTCGGGATCCAGTTCATCGGCATACATCAAGCCAATGCCTTCCAGGGCATCCAGCGCCTGGCCGTAGTTCTCCGCGAGGCTGTCCAGTACCTCCAGGCGTTTGTCAGCGTCGATTTCCAGAGTATTGAGCTGGTTATGGGTGTGGGTGTGCTCATTGAGCGGGTCAATGGCGCTATCAAGGCTTTCTTCTGTGAGACTGCTTGCGGAGGGGGTGGAGCTGGCCTGTTTCAGGCAGTCGAGCTGAAAACCCTTGAGAGTCAGGCTGGTATGTCCGGCCGCAGGTATTGAGCGGGCCAGTTCGGTAGCGGCAGCGATGCCCGCTTCGCCGAAGTTGTACAACTGCTCCAGATAGCCGTCTCTTTGCTCGATACGTTCTATCGTGATCTCGTTGATTGCCACCTGCTCGCGGTTTGACTGTGCATACCCCTGGGGGTCTGCCTGTACCGCGGCCTCGATATCAGCGTCCTCTGCATTGAACTGCGGCCACTTGTTGATCAGGGCTCTTTGTTCGTTTGCCGAGACAACCAGGGAGATGATCCGGTTGTCGAAGGACTTCTCCAGCATGGAAATCACGATCGTTTCGTGAAAGGGGATATCAAGCTTGCTGCGTTCCTCGGCAGTGGCCAGCAATGCCTGGTAACCGCTCAACTCCGCGTGCAGTGCGGTTTTGAGCCTCTCGCGTAAAGCGGCGAGCTGCTCGGCAGTGAAGCGTGGGTCTGCCATTGCACTTCTCAGGGCGCTGTGGGTGATATCAACGGCCTTCTGCCGCGGAGCTTCAAGGGGGTAAAAGTCAGTCAGCTGTGTTTGCAGTTCACTTTTACGCCGGGCTTTTTGCGCTTGCAGGGACGCTATGCGTCTGGAGAGGCCCCCAGCCTGTAAACGCAGGCGGGTGTCTACAAACCAATTACCTTTACCATCCGTTCTCAGGTTCGGGCCAATGCGATTGATATCGGTGCTTGAAGAGATGGCGACATTATCTTCGCTGTCGATGTGCACGGGGTACAGCCCTTCACCGAGCAAGGCGTGCCACTTCTGATCAATTAAATAAAGCCCCTTGAACAGGCCGTCGGGTATCGGAGGCGGTAAAGTTTCGGGTCGCGCCACCTTGAAACTGGCCAACAGCTCGCGTCTGCTGGCAGTCAGGCGATCGCTGGCGCTGGCGATGCCCAAGTCCAGCTCGGTGCTGCGGGCACCAGGCAACTCGCCGGGCAGGGCCACGATGCCCGTGACAATTTTGGGCGGCTCCGGCTCCGGCCAGATTTCGGCGATACGGGCCGGCGCCTGCGCTCGCAAGGCCTTGCTCATTAACCCTTCTGGAAGTGGTGTGAGTTTCTGCAGAGCCGTCTGGGACTGGTGGAACAGCAACATGCCCAGGTTAAGCAATACATCGGCGGCTGCCAGCTCGCGAGTCGCGGCGTCACTGCTGGCAAGAGCGGGGATGTCCTGGCTGGCCAGTTTCGCGACACTCAGCAAACCGCCGGTCAGCATGATGGGGGGTGGCAAGCCCGGCAGCAGCAACAGGCTGTTGAAAATCAGGCTGCCACCTTCCAGTAGCACCCCCCAGCGGCTTTCCGTATTGGACACCGAATCTGTGTTCGCCTGCTCCACCAGCGCCCTGGCATTACAGCCAAAGAGGTACTGCATCAACTGGCCGTTCTGTAGAAATTGCAGTAACTCGTCGCTGCCGTTGGTGGCCAGCCTGGCAGGACCCGGCCGTTCAATCGGAGCGAACTCACTGCCCAAACCGAAGCGCAGGTAATGTGGCTCCTTGAAGCCGCCGTTGTCGTAGATCGGACGGGCAATGTCACTCAACCAGGTCAGTACGCTGGTTTGCAGAGGCGAGGGCTCGACAATGGCGTCCAGCAGTGCGTCGCGGGTGCTGAACTCCAGCAGTGATGGCGAGTAAAAAGGCCGGTACAGCACATGTGGCCCATACTCGACGTTGGCCGGCTCGATGATAAACATGTTACCCACAATGTCGGGCAGGGCTTCGGGGTGGCGTAGCAGGGCCAAATGACGAATGACCACTGCCAGTCCTTCGACCTGTTGCTCAGCGGCGCAGGTGTGTACCACTGCGGCCACATGGCGGGCGCCCAGCGGGGTCAGGCCATTTTGTTTTTTCAGGCTCAGTTCCAGCGCTTCCATCGGCAGTTGCACGCTGGTTTGAGTGGCGAAAAACCTTTCGCGCACCAGGGCGTCGGGTGTGTTGCTCAACAGTGCGTTTTCAAGATACTTGGGGTACACCCTGCCGATATCGACCTTTTCGATCAGCCCGCCGCGTCGGGTGATGTAGTCGGGCGTCAACCATCCTGGCAGTGGCTCCCCCAGGCGATGGCGCAGGCTGAGTGCACCTTCGGGCCGACCGATCAGATTTTTCAGGGACAGCTCGGTCAGGCTCATGGTGGTGCTCTCCACGATGCCGATGGTCCCGGGCAGGCCGGTGGCGGACAGAAAAGTCAGCTCGATATCATTGGGTGCAAACTGATCCATGCGCTCTTGCATGGGGATATCTTGCTCGAATTGTCGCTGGTCGGCGCGCATTTGCCAGTGCAACGCGTCGGCGGCATAGGTGTGGATGTCGCTGATGCCATACAGGTAGGTCTTGCCTTCGCTGGCCTGTTTGGCGGCATACAGGGCAAGGCTGTAATGGCGATAGCGTGCGATGCTGGCCGCTGACGCGTTATTCAGCCATTCGGGCAAGTGGTTTTTGACCGTTGTAAGGCTCTGCAAGGTGGCTTTGGGCGCGTCGGCAAAGTATGCCGAGGTATCCGTGATGGACCTGTAAACCCTTTGCAGTGCCTGCCAGCCTATACTGGACGGCACTTTTAGCGTGGCTGTGCGTTCAAGTTGCCGGTTCAGAATGGCGGCGGCGCTGGCATCGAAAAAATTGCCCTCCAGCTCAAATTGCTTCATGCGAATTTCTTTTACGGTGTACGAGCTGATGATTTTCCTGGCCCAGGCCTGACCCAGTGTGTCCATGCTTTTAAAGGTGAGGGTGTCGCCGTCAGCTTTGCACATCAGCACCTGGTTTCGGGTGACCAGAGCAATCCTTGTATTGAGCCCGGAGTAAACCACCTCAGGATTCAGCAGGGTGGCTTCGAGCCAATAGGCGCGCACAGCGTTCTCGCCATACAGGCGGATACGCTCTTCGAGGTCGGGCGTGGTGATGACCTGGTTGATGGCAGCAAGGGCGGCCGGGTTCAGACCGGTTTGCCGAATTGCACCAATTGTCAGGGTGTCCCGCATCACATCGCTGAGCCACCGCCAGCGGCTGGTGCCGGTATCGGTTTTTTTTGTCCACCACTGGTGCAGTGCATTCTGCAGGCCGACGGGCAGGCGCCAGGGGAGTTCCTTGACCAGGCTTTCGATAACCTGCATATCCAACTCACCGTCATCGGGCTTGAGCCAGTCGGGGGCGTTATCGGTCAGGTAGTAGGGTTGTGTGTTGACGGGGCTTAAATCCAGCGTGACACCGCTACCCAGGTAATCCAGCACCCGGGGCATGAACGGCTCCAGCGACCAGCCTCCACCGGGCCTGGGCACGGCCAGGCGGGTGCGTTCGAGGCTGATTCGCAGTGAGGGATAGCGCTGTGCAATGGCCGCTGCGAGCATTTGCCGGGCGACCGTTGTGAGTGGGGGCGGGTTGGCGAACTGTGCCCGTACGGCATTTTCGGGCAGGGCGAGGGAGGGCGAGGGGACTGTAGGCATGAGCGTTCCTGTGTTGCGTTCCAGAAGGTCATACGACCGATGCCGTATTAACTTCTGGAGCGTTCAAGGAACGGTGTTAGCTGGATATGTCAGCCAATCAAATTGCGCGAAAGTCAGTTGCCCGGCGAGCGCAGATTGGCTTCGGCGGCCTTGGCCAGGTCCGGTGGCAGAAAGTCCTTGTCCGGGTTGTAGTCGGCTTTCAAATAATGTGACAGCGCTTCCAGATCCCCCGGGTTCAACGTTCCTGCAGCTTGCTTGAGGCGCAGGTTGTCGAGGATGTAGTCGTAGCGACTGTTGTTGTAATCACGTACCGAGTTGTACAGCTGGCGCTGGGCGTCGAGCACGTCGACGATATTGCGTGTACCCACCTGGTAGCCGATTTCCGTGGCTTCCAGTGCGCTCTGGTTGGAGATGATCGACTGTTTGCGTGCCTGCACCTGTTCAACGTCGGTGTTGACCGCGCGGTGCAGGTTGCGGGTGTTTTCCACCACCTGACGGCGCAAGGCTTCACGCTGTTGTTCGGTCTGGTCCAGGCGCGAGTACGACTCGCGCACCTGGGAGCTGGTCAGCCCGCCGCTATAGATCGGGATATTCAACTGCACGCCGATGCTGCGCTGGGACACGTCGCCGCCGTAACGCTGGTTCAGGGCGTTGGGGTTGCTCAAACCGAAAGCGTCGTTGTCGCCGGTTTTGTACTGTGCCACGGCATCGAGGGTTGGCGCATGGCCAGCCTTGCGCTGCTTGAGGGTTTCTTCGGCGGCGTTTACCGCGTAATTGCTGGCCAGCAGGTTGAGGTTCTGCTGCGCGGCGGTGTCTACCCATGACTTGGCGTCATTGGGCATCGGCGGCAGGATCGGCAAGGTGTGACGCATGCCTTCAATCGCATTGTACTGGCGGTTGGTCAGGGTGATCAGCGATTCAAAAGCGTCTTCGACCTGACGCTGGGCCAGCATCCGGTTGGCCCGCGCCGTATCGTAGCTGGCCTGGGATTGCAGCACGTCAGTCTTGTCCGACAGACCCACGTCAAAACGCTCGCGGGACTGGTCCAGCTGGCGCTTGAACGCGGCCTCTTCGGCCTTGGTCGCTGCCAGTGTGTCCTGGGCGCGCAGTACCGAGAAGTAGGCATTGGCGCTTTGCAGAATCAGGTTTTGCTCGGTGGCCGAGAGTTGCAGTGCAGCCTGTTCGTTGATCGATTCGGCGGCTTTCAACTGGAACCAGCGGTCAATCCGGAAAATCGGCTGTGCCAGCGTGGCCTGATAGACCACGGCGCTGCGGGTGGTGGTCAGCGATGGCTGGTCGATGGCCGTGCGCACGTTGCTCGACTCGGCCCCCCCTGACAGGTTGGGCAGCAAGCCAGCACGGGCCTGGGGCACCACTTCCTTTTGCGCCTCGTAACCGGCGCGGGCCGCCGCCAGGTCGGCGTTGTTGTCGACCGCTTCGTGGTAAACGCTGACCAGGCCGTTTTGGCTGGACAATGGGGCGGTGGTTTCCAGCGCCATTGCGCTGGACGCCCAAGACACGGCGATAGCCAGTGATAGTTTGCGCAGCATGAGCGATCCCTAGTTCAAGAATGCGAAAAATGAAAGCCCGAGTCCGACTCGCGGTTTCAAGAAGTAGCGAGTGTAGTAGTGGTGGCACCTTGCAACAATGCCGTTCTTGCGCCTTTTATCACGCCATTGATTGAGGGGTTGGCGTTCTGCCTCACTCTTCTCTAGACTGGGCGCGTTCTTGTCGGGGTGCCTTGCTATGAGGCTGAGATCGAATAATTTCGGATCCCGTTGAACCTGATCAGGTTAACGCCTGCGTAGGGAACAAGATTTCTCGTCTCCCGGCGAGTCCTCTTGAGTGCTGTCCGGGATTGATTGGTCAAAAAATGATCAATCATTCGAGGCCGTCACTCAGCACCCAGTCCTTGGGTGCATCCGTACATTTTTCAGGTTCTCCCTCCGACAATCCGCCTGGATGCAGTCTGGAGAGCCGTGATGAGTACAAAACCAAAAAACGCGATCAATCTCAGTGATTCGGCCAAGGTCGATGAGCAGTCGGTCAAGCCGTTTACCCGCTCGCAAAAAGTCTACGTACAGGGTTCGCGCCCGGACATTCTGGTGCCGATGCGTGAAGTCAGCCTGGATGTCACACCTACCGATTTTGGCGGTGAAGTGAACGCCCCGGTATTGATCTACGACACTTCGGGCCCGTATACCGACCCGTCGGTGCAAATTGATGTGCGCAAAGGTCTGGACGATGTGCGCTCGGCGTGGATTGACGACCGTGACGACACCGAGCGCCTGCCGGGCCTGAGCTCCAACTTTGGGCAGATGCGCCTTGAAGATGCAGAGTTGACCAAACTGCGCTTCGCCCACGTGAAGAACCCGCGTCGGGCCAAGGCCGGTGCCAACGTCAGCCAGATGCACTATGCGCGTCAGGGCATCATCACCGCCGAGATGGAATACGTCGCCATCCGCGAAAACATGAAGCTGCAGGAAGCCCGCGCCGCCGGTTTGCTTGACCAGCAGCATCCGGGCCACAGCTTTGGCGCGAGCATCCCGAAAGAAATCACCGCCGAATTCGTGCGTGATGAAATCGCCCGCGGCCGCGCCATCATCCCGGCCAACATCAACCACGTTGAGCTGGAACCGATGATCATCGGTCGCAACTTCCTGGTGAAGATCAACGGCAATATCGGCAACAGTGCGCTGGGCTCTTCTATTGAAGAAGAAGTGGCCAAGCTGACCTGGGGCATTCGCTGGGGATCGGACACGGTCATGGACCTGTCCACCGGCAAGCACATTCACGAAACCCGCGAGTGGATCATCCGCAACTCGCCGGTGCCGATTGGTACGGTGCCGATTTACCAGGCGCTGGAAAAGGTCAACGGCGTGGCCGAAGACCTGACCTGGGAGCTGTTCCGCGACACCCTGATCGAGCAGGCCGAGCAGGGCGTGGACTACTTCACCATCCACGCAGGTGTGCTGCTGCGTTATGTGCCGCTGACCGCCAAGCGCGTGACCGGGATTGTGTCCCGTGGTGGTTCGATCATGGCCAAGTGGTGCCTGGCGCACCACAAAGAAAACTTCCTTTACACCCACTTCGACGAAATCTGCGAAATCATGAAAGCCTACGACGTCAGCTTCTCGCTGGGCGATGGCTTGCGTCCGGGATCGATTGCCGACGCCAATGACGCGGCGCAGTTCGGCGAGCTGGAAACCCTTGGCGAGCTGACCAAGATCGCCTGGAAGCACGACGTGCAGTGCATGATCGAAGGCCCTGGCCACGTGCCGATGCAGTTGATCAAGGAGAACATGGACAAGCAGCTGGAGTGCTGTGACGAGGCGCCGTTCTACACCCTCGGCCCGCTGACCACCGACATTGCGCCGGGTTACGACCACATCACCTCGGGCATTGGTGCGGCGATGATCGGCTGGTTCGGTTGCGCCATGCTTTGCTACGTGACGCCCAAGGAACACTTGGGCCTGCCGAACAAGGATGACGTGAAGACCGGGATCATCACCTACAAGATCGCGGCCCATGCTGCCGACCTTGCCAAGGGTCATCCAGGCGCTCAGATCCGCGACAACGCCCTGAGCAAGGCGCGTTTTGAGTTCCGTTGGGAAGATCAGTTCAACCTGGGCCTGGATCCGGACACGGCGCGCTCCTATCACGACGAAACGCTGCCCAAGGATTCGGCCAAGGTCGCGCATTTCTGCTCCATGTGCGGGCCGAAGTTCTGCTCGATGAAAATCACCCAGGAAGTTCGTATCTACGCCGCCAACCAGCGCATAGATGCCATCGACGTGGATGTGGCCAAAGGCCTGGCCGAACAGGCCGAGCGCTTCAAGCAGGAAGGCAGTCAGCTGTACAAAAAAGTGTGATGTAAGCAGTCCCCTTGTGGGTGCGGGCTTGCTCGCGATTGCAGCACCTCGGTGATTCAGCTGCACCGAGTTGATTGCATCGCGAGCAAGCTCGCTCCCACAGGTTTTTTAGGCGGTTTTCTCTTTGTGGGATTCATTCCTTGAACACACCCGGTACTTACTCTCCCGACCTTGCTGTCCCTCTGGATCTGCGTGCATTCGGCGGTCGCGATTTGTTCTCCCTGTGGTTCTCCCTCGGCATTGGCCTGATGGTGTTGCAGACCGGCGCGTTGCTTGCGCCGGGGCTGGGACTGTCGGGTTCATTGCTGGCGATTTTTCTCGGCACGCTGGTGGGCGTGTCGCTATTGGCTTCGGTCGGTGTGATTGGCAGCGATACCGGCCTTTCGTCCATGGCTGCGCTCAAGCTCAGCCTGGGCAGCCGCGGTGCCATGCTCCCGGCCATGCTCAACGTGCTGCAACTGATCGGCTGGGGCTCGTTTGAAATCATCGTGATGCGCGACGCGGCCAGCCTGCTTGGCGCCCGGGCTTTTGGCGAAGGCAGCCTGTTGAGTAACCCCCTGTTGCTGACGCTGTTGTTCGGCGCCTTGGCCACCTTGCTTGCGGTGAGCGGGCCATTGACCTTTGTGCGCAAGATTCTGCGCAAATGGGGTATCTGGTTACTGCTGGCGGCCTGTCTATGGCTGACCTGGAACCTGTTTGCCAAAGCCGATCTGCCAGCGCTGTGGGCGCAAAAAGGCGATGGTTCGCTGCCGTTCGCAGTGGGTTTTGACATTGCCATTGCCATGCCGCTGTCGTGGTTGCCGCTGATTGCGGATTACTCACGCTTCGGCAAGCGTGCACAAAACGTGTTCGGCGGCACGGCCTTGGGCTTCTTTATCGGTAACTTCTGGCTGATGAGCCTGGGCGTGGCTTACACCCTGGCATTCGCCCCGAGTGGTGAAGTGAATGCGCTGCTGTTGGCGCTGGCAGGGGCCGGGCTGGGGATTCCGCTGCTGCTGATTTTGCTCGATGAGTCGGAAAACGCATTTGCCGATATTCACTCGGCGGCGGTGTCAGGCGGGATTCTGTTGCGTTTGAAAGTCGAGCATCTGGCCCTGACCATCGGCGTGGTCTGCACCTTGATCGCCTGCTTTGCGCCGCTGGCGCAGTACCAGAACTTTCTGTTGCTGATTGGTTCGGTGTTCGCGCCATTGTTCGGCGTGGTGCTGGTGGATCACTTTATCCTGCGCCAGCGCAGTGCCCGGGTTGCGCCTGAGTTGTGGCGCTGGCCGACGCTGCTGGCCTGGCTGGGCGGGGTGCTGACTTATCACCTGCTGGCGAACGTGCTGCCGGATGTAGGCGCAACATTGCCCGCGTTGTTGCTGGCCGGCGGGTTGCAGTGGCTGTTGGGGCGCGGGTCAAAAACGGCCTAGCACACTGTGGGAGCGGGCTTGCTCGCGATGCTGGCGACGCGGTTTTCCAGTGAAACCGTATCGATCCCATCGCGAGCTAGCCCGCTGCCACAGGGGCGGTTGGCGTTACCCGCGACCCGGAAACCACTCTGGCTTTAAAATCCCGTTCAAACGCGAGTACGGAATCTTCAACTCAACATGGCCCTCAGAGTACGGCGCAATGCTGTACACGTCGTACTTGAGCACTACGTTGTCTTTGAGCAGCGCCACATGCGGGGTTTTCTCGAACGGCCAGTTTTTCACGAACTCCGGGTCGCTGCCGTAATGGCTGCTGATCAGCCAGTTGTTGTGAGCCACTTTGGCTGCACCCCAGAAAGCCTGTTCCTGACCCGGCAGCAGCATGTCCTGCAGGGTCACGTCCTTTTGCTGTGAGCGCGAGTAGTTGATAAAGCCGCGGCCCGGCATGCCATGGGCGCCCCCGGTATCCAGGTAGCTGGAAAGCTCGACAATCACCAGACCGTCATGCTGCTCGCGTACCTTGGCCTGCAAATAAGTGCTGTTACGGCTGTCGGCCGTACGCAGGAAGTGTTCGCGATAGGCGTTGAGCGAGGGCGCCAGTTTGTCCTCAGGCGAATTGACGGTCATTCGCAACAGGCGATTTTCGATCAGCGCATCGAGCTTGGGGGCGTCGGGAAAATGCAGTGTATCGATGTTCACCAGCGGGCATTCCTGGCCGGTGCAGCCTGCCTTGACTTGCTCGGAAGCGTCATTGGCAAACGCCAACGGCTTTTGCACCGCAGGCTGGAACACGCTTTGGCAAGCGCCCAGGGTCAGGGCGATGCAAGTCATGGAAGCAAACTTTAAAAGCGACATGGTCGTCCTTCATCGTCGGAAGAGTGGGGGAGTGATGGTGGTTCGACTGCCAGCATGGGCATCGGTTCGCCACTAAGCTTATGTAGAGCCAATTAGAGTTGTTTTGCAGGCGATCCGTCTATCCCCGTGTTAGAAAAGAGGCTGCATCAGCAGTCTCTGGCGCGTTAGGATGCGCGATGCCGAGGGTCCGCCCACGGTGAAATTCGCCAGCAAGGGGTTTGTAATGACTGACATCACCAAGGCCAGGCCAAGCACCGTCGAGATCGTAAAGCGCGAGAACGGTTATCAGGGTTTTTACAAGCTTGATCGGGTGCATCTGCGACACGAACTCTTTGCCGGAGGCATGAGTCGCGAGATCAGTCGTGAGGTGTTTGTACGACATGATGCAGTCTGTGTGCTGCCCTACGACCCGCAGCGTGATGAAGTGGTACTGATCGAGCAGTTCCGCGTCGGCGCCCTGGGCAAGACTGACACGCCCTGGCTGATCGAGCTGGTTGCCGGGCTGATCGACAAGGCTGAAGTGCCCGAGGAAGTGGCTCACCGTGAAGGTGAAGAAGAGGCCGGGCTGACGTTCTCGTCGTTGTGGCCGATCACTCGCTACTTCCCGTCGCCGGGGGGCAGCACCGAGTTTGTTCATCTCTATCTCGGGCGTTGCAGCACTGAGGGCGTCGGGGGCTTGCATGGTCTGGAGGAAGAGGCAGAAGATATTCGTGTAACGGTATGGGCGTACGAAGATGCGCTGCAAGCAGTACGTGATGAGCGTATTTCCAATGCAGCGAGCATTATTGCCCTGCAATGGCTGGCGCTTAATCGCGCTGAAGTGAGGGGGTTATGGTCGTAAATGGGGTTCGCGATCGTTATCGGGTCGATCTGATCGGGCTGCAGGCCGCTTGCGAGGCCAACTATGCGCGTCTGATGCGTTTGTTGCCCGAAATGCGCGAGCAACCCGGCCCGCGCCAGATTGCCGTGACCCAGGGCGATCAGATGCTGGGCGTGCTGACGCTGGAGGTGATCCTCGATTGCCCGTACACCAGCACCTTGCGTGTCAGCCAGGAGCACAGCTTGCCGTGGTTGCCGGTGCCTCAATTGCAGGTGCAGGTGTATCACGATGCGCGCATGGCCGAAGTGGTCGCGGCCGAGCATGCGCGGCGTTTTCGCAGCATTTATCCCTACCCCAATATCGCCATGCACCAGCCCGACGAAAAGGCCCAGCTCAATGTGTTTTTGGGTGAGTGGCTAAGTCATTGCCTGGCCTGTGGCCATGAGTACGCAGAAGTGCGCTGAAATCCTGGCAAGCGCACCAAAAAACTGGCCTCTGGATCAAGGCGCTTACTCCCATAATGGCCATACTCAATGGCATAATCGCGCCATTCACTGACCCTCCCCGGGAGAGCCACCTTGCCGAATGTATCCACGCTGACCACCGAAGACCCGGTGCTGCTGGTGCAGCTCTCTGACAGCCACCTGTTTGCAGAAGCGGATGGCTCGCTGCTGGGGCTCAAGACCGCGCAAAGCCTGCAACAAGTGATTGATCTGGTGCAGGCCGAGCAGCCGCATATTGACGGCCTGCTGGCCACTGGTGATCTGACCCAGGACGGCAGTGTCGAGGCTTATCAACGCTTTCGCACACTGACCGCGCCGTTGGCACCCTTTGGCCGCTGGATCCCCGGCAACCACGATCAAGTTGCGCAGATGCGTGAAGCGGCTGTGCAAAGCCGTCTTCTGGAGCCGGTGGTCGATATTGGCAATTGGCGCATTACGCTGCTCAACTCGGCTGTTCCCCACTCCACCCCCGGTTACCTGGAGGACGATCAGTTGCAATTGCTGGCCCAGTCCTTGAGCGAAGCCCCCGATCGCCATCACCTGGTGTGCCTGCATCACCACCCGGTGTCGGTGGGCTGCCCGTGGCTGGAGCCGATCGGTCTGCGCAATGCCAAAGAATTCTGGTCGGTCATGGACCGTTACCCACAGGCCCGGGCGGTACTGTGGGGGCATGTTCATCAGGCGTTCGACCAGCAGCGCAACGACGTTCGATTGCTGGCCACGCCCTCTACCTGCATCCAGTTCGCGGTGGGCAGCCCAGACTTCAAGGTCAGCGGTGAGGTGCCGGGCTATCGCTGGCTGCGCTTGCAACCGGACGGCACTCTGCAAACCGGCGTGTCGCGCCTGGCGGATTTCACCTTTGAGCCGGATTACAGCGCCAACAATTACTGAATTATCTTGAAGCGAGTCATTGCCCCTGAGTCAGGCTAAACTGCGCGCCTTTATTGTTGCTGTGTTCAGCTTAACGGGTCTTCGGGGGTCATCGCATGTCAGGTTCCATCTTGTATATCCACGGGTTCAACAGTGCCCCCGAGTCCAAGAAAGCCATGCAGTTGACGTCGGCTATGCACGGCATGGGCCTTGGCGGGCAACTGCGGGTGCCTGCCCTGCACCATCATCCGCGCCAGGCCATTGCCCAATTGCAGGGCGTAATCAGTGAGCTTGGCAGCCCATTGCTGGTCGGCAGCTCGCTCGGCGGCTACTATGCGACATGGCTGGCCCGCCAATACGGCCTCAAGGCCTTGCTGATCAATCCGGCCGTCAGCCCGCACCGGATGTTCGACGGCTATCTGGGCACGCAAACCAATCACTACAGCGGCGAAACCTGGGAACTGACCCTCGATCACGTGCAGGCGCTGGCAGAACTTGAAGTGCCAGCCCCTCAGGACGCGCAGCGTTGTCAGGTGTGGTTGCAGACAGGCGATGAAACCCTGGACTACCGCTACGCTGAACAGTACTACGCGGCATGTACGTTGCGTATTGAGGCGGGCGGTGATCACAGTTATCAGGGCTTTGCCCAGCAGTTGCCCGACTTGCTGAACTTTGCAGGGATCGGCGCCGAACAGTTTGAAACCATCGACTTCGCGGCCCTTTAAGGCGCCCGTCGAATGGCCCTTTTTTTCACTTACGACTAACGACGAGACCCTATGGCCACTCCCAGCGCTAGCTCTTATAACGCCGACGCCATCGAAGTCCTCTCGGGCCTCGACCCGGTGCGCAAACGCCCCGGCATGTATACCGACACCAGCCGGCCCAACCACCTGGCCCAGGAAGTCATCGACAACAGCGTCGACGAGGCCCTGGCCGGTCACGCCAAGTCGGTCAACGTCATCCTGCACGCCGATCATTCGCTGGAAGTCAGCGATGACGGGCGCGGCATGCCGGTGGACATCCACCCTGAAGAGGGTGTGCCGGGCGTCGAGCTGATCCTCACCAAGCTCCACGCCGGCGGCAAGTTCTCCAACAAAAACTACCAGTTCTCCGGCGGCCTGCACGGCGTGGGCATCTCGGTGGTCAACGCGCTGTCGACGCTGGTACGGGTCAAGGTCAAGCGTGACGGCAACGAGTACCAGATGACCTTTGCCGATGGCTATAAAGCCACCGATCTGGAAATTATCGGTACGGTTGGCAAGCGCAACACCGGCACCAGCGTGTACTTCGCGCCGGACCCGAAATACTTCGATTCACCCAAGTTTTCCGTCAGCCGCCTCAAGCACGTGCTCAAGGCCAAGGCCGTGCTATGCCCGGGGCTGCTGGTTACGTTCGAAGACAAAAACACCAACGAAAAGGTCGAGTGGCATTACGAAGACGGCCTGCGCTCGTATCTGGTCGATGCAGTCAGCGAGTTTGAACGCCTGCCCGACGAGCCGTTCTGCGGCAGCCTGGCCGGTAACAAGGAAGCCATCGACTGGGCCTTGCTGTGGCTGCCCGAGGGCGGCGACAGCGTGCAGGAAAGCTACGTCAACCTGATCCCTACGGCCCAGGGCGGTACCCACGTCAACGGCCTGCGCCAGGGCTTGCTCGATGCCATGCGCGAGTTCTGCGAGTTCCGCAGCCTGCTGCCGCGGGGTGTCAAGCTGGCGCCTGAAGATGTGTGGGAGCGCATTGCGTTCGTGCTGTCGATGAAAATGCAGGAACCCCAGTTCTCGGGTCAGACCAAAGAGCGTCTGTCATCCCGTGAGGCGGCGGCATTTGTCTCGGGCGTGATCAAGGACTCCTTCAGCCTGTGGCTCAACGCCAACCCCGAGTTGGGCATGCAACTGGCCGAACTGGCGATCAACAACGCCGGGCGCAGGCTCAAGGCCAGTAAAAAGGTCGAACGCAAGCGCATTACCCAGGGGCCGGCCTTGCCGGGCAAGCTGGCGGACTGCGCCGGGCAAGACCCGATGCGCTCCGAGCTGTTCCTGGTGGAAGGTGATTCTGCAGGCGGCTCGGCCAAGCAGGCGCGGGACAAGGAGTTCCAGGCGATCCTGCCGTTGCGCGGCAAGATCCTCAACACCTGGGAAGTCGACGGCAGCGAAGTGCTGGCGAGCCAGGAAGTGCACAATATCGCTGTGGCCATCGGTGTCGATCCGGGCGCGGCCGATATGAGCCAGTTGCGTTACGGCAAGATCTGCATCCTTGCCGACGCCGACTCCGACGGCCTGCACATTGCTACTTTGCTCTGTGCATTGTTTGTGCAGCACTTCCGCCCGCTGGTGGATGCCGGTCACGTCTATGTGGCGATGCCGCCGCTGTACCGCATCGACCTGGGCAAGGAGATCTTCTACGCCCTGGACGAAGCCGAGCGCGACGGCATTCTTGACCGTCTTGTCGCCGAGAAAAAACGCGGCAAGCCGCAAGTCACACGATTCAAGGGGCTGGGTGAGATGAACCCGCCACAGCTGCGCGAAACCACGATGGATCCGAACACCCGTCGCCTGGTGCAACTCACTCTTGAAGACTTCGCCGCCACGTCAGAAATGATGGACATGCTGCTGGCCAAGAAACGCGCCGGTGACCGCAAGTCCTGGCTCGAATCCAAAGGCAACCTGGCGCAGGTGCTGGCCTGATGCGCAGTGCCTTGCTGGGCTTGTTCTGTTTGGGTGCTGCGCCGGTCATGGCCGATACCTGGCCAGAACTGGCGTTGCAGTCAGAGCATCCGGTTGAAGGCATGCGCGGTGGCAATCTGTCCGGGCTGGCATTATGTTCGGGTGAGCTGTGGGCGGTGTCTGATCGTGATGATGATCAGATTTATCGCCTCGATACCCGCGAGTCTCTGTGGCAGGCCGAAGCCTTGCCTGTCGATGTGCCGCCAGCGCCGGAAAGCGGCT
Source organism: Pseudomonas sp. FSL R10-2964 (assembly GCF_009600035.1). Classification (NCBI taxonomy): domain Bacteria; kingdom Pseudomonadati; phylum Pseudomonadota; class Gammaproteobacteria; order Pseudomonadales; family Pseudomonadaceae; genus Pseudomonas; species Pseudomonas sp. FSL R10-2964. The sequence goes on from NZ_WIWH01000010.1 coordinate 111,831, forward strand.
TGCCGTGGGGCGTGCGCATGATGGGCAAGGCCATCAGCCCGTTGCGCGGCGGCGAGCTGGACTTTGAAGGGATCAGTTGCGATGAGGCGGGCAACCGGTTCGTGGTCAGTGAGTCCCATGCAGCGGTACTGCAAATCCCTCAGGCCGGGGCGCCTTCATGGCTTAAAATCGACCCGGCGCTGGTGCGTCAGGCCCGTGCCAGCGGCATGTTGCTGCATTTCAATGCGCTGTTTGAGGGGATTGCCGTCAACTCGCAGGGTAATCAGATATGGCTGGCGGCCGAGCGTGAGCGCCGTGGCTTGCTGACGATTCGCAAAAAACAGAGTGTATGGGACTGCGAAAACGGCTGCGTGCTGATGAGCGAAGGCGGTCTTGAACAGCCGCCGACGCAACTCAACGCCAAGGCCCAGGCAAAGGACTTTGCCGACCTGGCGCTGTTCGAGGACAAGCTGTTTACCCTTGAGCGCATGGCCTATCGTATTTGCCGGCGTACCCCGAATACGGGCGAGATCGAACGCTGTTGGTCGTTTGCCAATGATGCCCTGACCGATGCCCGGCGTTACAACACCGGCTATGGCAACACCGAGGCCCTGAGCCTGGATGCCAAGGGCGCCTGGGTCGGGGTCGACAACGGCAGCCATAGACGCGCCGATGGCGAAAAACGTCCCATCGTCTGGCGCTTTGCTGCACCGCAAGGTGGCTGGAGTGCCAAACAATGAGCCAGCAAGCACCGGGCAAAGGCGTGGGGCGTATCTTCATGATCGTGGCCTGGTGCGCGGGCCTGTACCTGGCCACGCAGTTTTTCGGGCGCTGGGAACAGCGTCAGCAAAACCCCAATACCGAAGTGACCTCGCAGCAAGGCGAGGGTTATATCGAAGTCAAACTGCTCGGCAACGTGCAGGGCCATTTCGTCGCCAGTGGCCGGATCAACAACGTGCCGGTGGAATTTTTACTCGATACCGGTGCCACCGATGTGGCAGTACCGCTGGATCTGGCCAGGCAACTGGCACTGCCCAAGGGCCTCCCGGTGACCCTGAGCACCGCCAATGGCCGCACCCAGGGCTACCAGACCCGCATCGATCGCCTGCAGCTGGGCGCCATTGTGCTGCGCGATGTGCGAGCTGTAGCGGCCCCCGGGCTGGACGGCGAGCAGGTGCTGCTGGGCATGAGTGCGCTGAACAAACTTGAATTTACCCAGCGCGGCGGCACCATGCTGCTGCGCCAGACAACGAACTGAATGAGGTCCGCATGAGCGACTCCCTTGATCTCAGCCTGGACGGCGTAGAACGCCGGTCACTGGCCGACTTCACCGAACAGGCCTACCTCAACTACTCCATGTACGTCATCATGGATCGGGCCTTGCCGCATATCGGCGACGGCCTCAAGCCCGTACAGCGGCGTATTGTTTACGCCATGAGCGAGTTGGGCCTGGACGCTGACTCCAAGCACAAAAAATCGGCGCGTACCGTCGGTGACGTGCTCGGTAAATTCCACCCTCACGGCGACTCGGCCTGCTACGAAGCGATGGTGCTGATGGCACAGCCGTTCAGCTATCGCTACACCTTGGTCGACGGCCAGGGCAACTGGGGTGCGCCGGACGATCCCAAGTCGTTCGCCGCCATGCGTTACACCGAAGCTCGCCTGTCGCGTTACTCCGAGGTCCTGCTCAGCGAATTGGGCCAGGGCACGGCGGACTGGGTACCGAACTTTGACGGTACCCTCGACGAACCTGCGGTTTTACCGGCACGTTTGCCCAATATCCTGCTCAATGGCACCACCGGCATCGCCGTCGGCATGGCCACCGATGTGCCGCCGCACAACCTGCGTGAAGTGGCGGCGGCGTGCGTGCGTTTGCTCGACGAGCCGAAAGCCACGGTTGAGCAATTGTGCGAACACATTCAAGGCCCGGACTACCCGACCGAAGCTGAAATCATCACCCCGCGCGCCGACCTGCTGAAGATCTATCAGACCGGCCGTGGTTCGGTGCGCATGCGTGCGGTGTATCACATCGAAGACGGCGACATCGTGGTCACTGCACTGCCGCATCAGGTGTCGGGTGCCAAGGTGTTGGAGCAGATCGCCGCGCTGATGCAGGCCAAGCCGACCAAGCTGGCGATGGTAACCGACCTGCGCGATGAGTCCGACCATGAAAACCCGTGCCGTATCGTCATCATTCCGCGCAACAACAAGGTCGATCTCGACGAGCTGATGCAGCACTTGTTCGCTGTCACCGAGCTTGAGTCCACGTTCCGGGTCAACATCAATATCATCGGCCTGGACGGCAAGCCGCAGCTGAAAAACCTGCGTGCCCTGCTGGTTGAATGGCTGGAGTTCCGCGTCAACACCGTGCGCCGCCGCCTGCAGTTCCGTCTCGATAAAGTCGAGCGCCGCCTGCACCTGCTGGACGGTTTGCTCACCGCTTACCTGAACCTCGATGAAGTGATCCATATCATTCGCACCGAGGAACACCCCAAGGCTGAGCTGATTGCACGCTTTGCCCTGAGTGAAACCCAGGCTGATTACATCCTTGATACGCGCCTGCGCCAACTGGCCCGTCTGGAAGAGATGAAGCTGCGCGACGAGCAGGATGCACTACGTAAAGAGCAAGCCAAGCTGCAAGCCCTGCTGGGCAGCGAAGCCAAGCTGAAAAAGCTGGTGCGCACTGAACTGCTGGAAGACGCCAAAACCTACGGCGATGATCGTCGTTCGCCAATCGTGGCCCGCGCAGAAGCCAAGGCCCTGTCGGAAAACGAGCTGGTGCCGACTGAAGCGGTCACGGTGGTGCTCTCGGAGAAAGGCTGGGTACGTTGCGGTAAAGGCCACGATCTGGACGCTACCGGCCTGTCCTATAAAGCGGGGGATGGTTACAAAACCGCCGCTGCCGGGCGTTCCAACCAGTTTGCGGTGTTTATCGACTCCACGGGGCGCAGCTACTCAGTGGCTGCGCACACCTTGCCGTCGGCCCGTGGTCAGGGCGAACCGCTGACCGGTCGTCTGACCCCGCCTCCGGGCGCCACATTCGAGTGCGTGCTGTTGCCGGAAGACGACGCGTTGTACGTGATCGCCTCCGATGCCGGTTATGGTTTTGTGGTTAAGGGTGAAGACCTGCAAGCCAAGAACAAGGCCGGTAAAGCGCTGCTCAGTCTGCCCAAAGGCGCGCAGGTGATGCAGCCGCGGCCGGTGTCCGATCGCGAGCACAACTGGCTGGCGGCGGTGACCACTGAAGGGCGCCTGCTGATTTTCAAGGTCAGCGACTTGCCGCAGCTGGGCAAGGGCAAGGGCAACAAGATCATCGGCATACCCGGCGATCGCGTGGCCAGCCGCGAAGAGTACGTGACCGACATCGCGGTACTTCCAGACAATGCCGCATTGGTATTGCAGGCGGGCAAGCGTACCTTGACGCTCAAGGCGGATGACCTGGAACACTACAAAGGTGAGCGTGGCCGTCGTGGCAACAAACTGCCTCGTGGGTTCCAGCGTGTGGATGCCTTGTTGGTAGAAACCCCCAATTAAGCCTGTTTAGTGCGCCCGGCCTGCGTTTTTAAGCGCAGATCGGCGCGACAGCGCTGGAGTCATGCCCAATATTCGCGGATGATATGCCGCGTTAGCGGCACGGCTTATGGCAATGTGCTTTGCGAGCCTTTCGAGAATTACACTGCGGCTCGCCCTGAGGCGGCCACCTGGATGGAATGATGAACGTTCTACGCCTTCCTATAATTGCGTTGCTGACCGGTGTGCTGGGTCTGGCGGGGTGCAGCACGCACCAGCCGGCGGCCTTGTACCAACTGGACAGCGGCAGCCCCGGCCAGCCCGCGCAAAGCGCCGGCATGGCTGTGGTACTTGGCCCGATCAGCGTGGCCGACTACCTGCAACGTGAAACCCTGCTGCAACGCCAGCCTGATGGCAGTTTGAGCGCTGCGACTGACGGACGATGGGCGGGTAGCCTGTCGGCAGATATCGACCAGCTGCTGGTGCGCCAACTGGCATGGCGCCTGGACAGCCAGCGTGTGGTCCAGGCCCCGGCACCTGCGGGCTTCAGCCCGGATGTGCAAGTGTTGTTGTCGATCACTCGGCTGGACTCGGGCAAGGACCTGCCTGCAGTGCTGGACGCACAATGGCGCTTGATTGACCGTCGCGGGCAAGTGCGTGACAACCGCATCGTGCACCTGGAGCAGCCGCACGGGGGCAGTACGGCGGACCAGGTCAAGGCTCAGGGCAAGTTGTTGCAACAGTTGAGCGAGCAATTGGCGGTGGCACTCAAGCCTCTGGCCAACCAGCCGCCTCTGGTGGAAGCGCCCAAGGCGCCGTCCAAGGCAGCCCCCAAGCAGGGTGCGGATAAACCTCGTATCCCGATGGCCTCACCGATACGCACGGATATGGAAATCTTCCGCTTCTGAGGCTGTAGCCAGAAACAAAAAAATCCCGCACATGTGCGGGATTTTTTATGGCAGGTCAAAAGCCCCTCACCACGCCTCTCCCTCCGGGAGAGGGCCAGGGTGAGGGTGCTCTTGGCTTTGGCTACCCGCGACTCTCGTGCATCCGCGCCAGCTGGCGCTCCAGCATCGAAGGGTAAGGCTCCATCAGGCGCTCTACGCAGCAGGCGCCTTCCGGGCTGGCAATCGGGCGGATTCGGGCGCGCTGGCGGATCAGCGGGTCATCGCTGATCTTGCGCTCTACCAGCAACAGGTTGCGGCTGTGTTGCGACAAGGCCAGTGCATCCTGCGCCGTTTCGGTCAGCAGCAGGTCAATCTGACTCATGCCGCTCAGGCCTTCACCCAGCACCAGGCCCAGTTGCAATTGCAGGGTAATGCCGCTGTCTGCCACTTCGATTTGCAGGGCGTGACCCAATGCACGCAGCAGCTCGCCGCAGCAAATGGCGTTGGTCAGGTAGTCGTCGCCGCTGTCTTCACTGTGGAACAGCATCAGTGTGCTGCCATCGTTCAGCGTATGCAGTTCGCTTTGGTACAGCGAGGCTGCCTGGTTCAGACAATCACGATAGCGTTCCAGCAGTTCCATCAATCGGGCGCGGGGCAGGCGGCGCAATTGCTCTTGTGCCCCCAGTTGCACCGCGAGTACGGCACTCGGTTGCGGCGCCGCAGATGCGACCGGTTTTGGTTTGGCCAGGGCAACCGGCGCGGCACTCGCCGTGCTGGTGTCGCGCAGGTCGGCAAACGGGTCTTCGTCGTCGTTCTCGTCTTCTTCGGTGCTCACCAACTGTCGAGGTGCAGCCTTGGGCGCAGGTGCCGCTGCAGTCTCATCGAACGTCGGGTCACTCAGGTTGCGCACTTCAAAGCTCGGCTCGTTGTCTTCGGCCTCTTCGTAGTCGCTGTCGTCGTAGTCGTCTTCTTCTGGTTCCGGCTCGGGCTCTGGTGCCGGAGGGGCCAGGCGGGTGTGGAGCTGACGAGCCAGGTCGCCGATCTCATCCTGGCGCTGGATGGCCGGGGTGTAAGGATCGGGTTCGCGCAGCCATACCCGCAGTTGCAGCAGGGGCGTGGTGATATGACGGCCCAGACGCAAGCTTAAGGCCAGGGCAAGGGCCAGCAGGATAGCACTCAAAATGCCCATGCTTTGCAGGCTGATGGTCATCGGCTGCTCGAACTGGTGCATGTCCAGGCTGATGCGCAGATGCCCAGCGGTCACATCCTGAAAGGTGATCTTGGTTTGATACACACCCTCGGTTTCGCCCAGCAGGCCATTTTTGGGACGTTGCCCGGCTTCGGCGAGGATACGGTTATCCACGCTATAAATGGCCGCGTGGGCCACCAGCGGGTTTTTGGTCAGGTTGTTGAGCAGCACGTTGAGGCTGAGGATGTCGTTTGACACCAGCAGCTCGGTCGCCGAGGTGGCGGTTTGCGTGGTCAGGCTTTGCCCCAGGGCGTCGGCCTGTTCGTGCATGGCCTGCTTGAATTGCAGGCCCATGACCACGGCATAGATGACCAGTGCCAGGGCGACCAGGATCACGTTATGGCTGGCGATACGCAGAGCAAGCGGAACGCGGCGATCGCGCAGGGCCCGGAAGATCAGCAGGAAGAAGTTATCGGTTTTGACAGGCGATGGCCGGTTCACTGAGCGCGGCTCTTAGTCCGTTAAGTTGGTGCGCAGTATAGCGAGCGGCCTGAGGGCGGCAAAGCCTTGGCGGTGCCCGATGGTCACTGAAAGTGGGTAGAATGCGTTTTTTTTAGCGAATGGGGGTGTGCCTTGCGCGAAATCGTCCTGATAAACATCACAGGTGAGGACCGTCCGGGTCTCACTGCGGCCATTACCGGTGTACTGGCCAGCAATGGTGTGAATATTCTCGACATCGGTCAGGCCGCCATCCATGGCGTTTTGTCATTGGGTTTTCTGGTCGAAATTCCACAAGCCGAGCTGGTTTCGGCAGTGCTCAAGGACCTGCAGCCCTTAATCGCGAAGGAAGGTTTGCAGCTGCGTTTCGACCCGATCAGCGAAGAGCATTACCAGCGCTGGGTCCACGAACAAAGCCAGACCCGGCATGTGGTCACGCTGATGAGCCGCCAGGTGACCGCCCATGAGCTGCAGCGCGTGACATCGGTGATCAGCCAGCACGGTTTGAACATTGAGCAGACGGATCGCCTGTCCGGTCGCGTGCCGCTGGATGCGTCGACCGAGTCGAGCAAAAGCTGCATCGAGCTGCGTGTGTGTGGCGAGCCTGTGGATGTTGACGCGCTGCGTGCCGATTTCTTCAACCTGGCCCAGGAGCTGGGCGTGGATATCGCCCTGCAGGAAGACACCCTGTTCCGTCGCAATCGCCGCCTGGCGGTGTTCGACATGGACTCGACGCTGATCGAAGCTGAAGTGATCGACGAGCTGGCCAAGGCGGCAGGCGTGGGGGATCAAGTGGCGGCCATCACCGAGCGCGCGATGGCTGGCGAACTGGATTTCAAGGCCAGTTTCAAGGAGCGCATGGCGCTGCTCAAGGGCCTGGACGTGGGCGTGCTGGATGCCATCGGTGCTTCGTTGCGCCTGACCGAGGGCGCTGAAGTGCTGTTCGCCGAGCTCAAGCGTCTGGGTTACAAAACTGCGATTCTGTCAGGCGGTTTCACCTACTTTGCCAAACAAGTGCAGGCCAGGCTGGGCATCGACTATGTCTTTGCCAACGAACTGGAAGTGGTGGACGGCAAGGTGACCGGTGTTGCGGTCGAACCGATTGTTGATGCCCAGCGCAAGGCAGATTTGCTGCGCGAACTGGCACAAAAGGAAGGCTTGAGCCTGGAGCAGACCATTGCGGTCGGTGATGGCGCCAATGATTTGCCGATGCTGGCGATTGCCGGGCTGGGTGTGGCATTCCGTGCCAAGCCGCTGGTCAAGAAATCGGCCAAGCACGCAATTTCGACTTTGGGCCTGGATGGCGTGCTGTACCTGCTCGGTCAGCGTGACCGTAACAGCCAGGGCTGAGCCCCCTGTAAATGACCTGTGGGAGCGGGCTTGCCCGCGATTGCATCACCTCGGTGAATCAGATGCACCGAGTTGCCAGCATCGCGAGCAAGCCCGCTCCCACAGGGTTATGGGTTATTCGGCGTGCGCCGGTGCACCCATTTTCTGACCCATCATCACCGGCGTTCCTGCCGTCAGGCCTTCGGCCCATTTCACCTGATCCGCGCCAAACAGCACGATCGCCGTCGAACCCAGTTTGAAACGACCCAGCTCGGCACCTTTTTCCAGGTGGATCGGCGCACGGGCAGCTTCGTCGTAACGGAAGGTTTTCAGCTCGCGTTTCGGCGGGGTAACCAGACCGGCAAACACGGTTTCAATGGATGCCACGATCATGGCACCGACCAATACCACGGCCATCGGGCCGCGCTCGGTGTCAAAAATGCACACCGCACGCTCGTTGCGGGCAAAAAGCTCCGGCACGTTTTCGGCGGTGGTCTGGTTGACCGAGAACAGGCGCCCCGGCACGTAGATCATTTCACGCAGGGTGCCCGCCAGTGGCATGTGCACGCGGTGGTAGTCCTTGGGCGACAGGTAGATGGTGGCAAATTCGCCGCCCATAAACTGGGCTGCTACTGCAGCATCGCCACCCACCAGCTCCAGCACGCTGTAGCTGTGGCCCTTGGCCTGGAACACGCGGCCGTGTTCGATCGGGCCCAGCTGGCTGACCGCGCCATCGGCAGGGCTTAGCACCGCACCTGGAGTTTGATCCAGCGGGCGGGCGCCGTCTTTCAGGGCGCGGGTAAAGAAGGCGTTGAAGTGCTCGTAGGCGGTCACGTCTTCAACCAGGGCCTGGGACATGTCTACCTGATAACGCTTGGCGAACCAGCTGGTGAACGCATTCTTGAACCAGCGTACGCGGCATTCGGCAATACAGCCGGCCAGGCGTGACAGCAGGTGATGCGGCAACAGGTACTGACTGAGGAGGAACAAACGCTTTTTCATTCAAGGTCCTTAATTTTTTACAGGTAGCTCGACGGGGGTGTCGGGGTGGTTGCCCCATTCGCCCCAGGAGCCGGCGTAGCCTTTGACGCGCGGGTAACCGAGCGCCTTGGCGACGAGATAGGTAAAGCCGGAACGGTGGTGGGTCTGGCAGTGGGTAATCACTTCTTTGTCTGGCGTGATGCCCAGATCCTTGAGGATCTGCGCCATGTCCGGGCGGATACGCAGGTTACGGGTTTTATCCATGCCGGTGGTCCACTCAAGATGCTTGGCCCCGGGGATATGCCCGCCCTTGGCCGCCAGCACTTTTTCGCCGCTGTATTCGGCGGCACTGCGTGCATCCCAGATCGCCAGGTCGGCGGCGCCCAGGCGGCTTTGCAGGTACTCGCGGGTGGCAGTGGGTTCATCGTGCAAGGTCAGCGCCACCGGGCCATTGACGGCGGCAGGCACGTCCTGACTGAGGGCATAGCCTTCGCCAATCCAGGCGTGAATGCCCCCGTCCAGATAGTGGTATGCCTTGTGCCCGATTACATCAAGCAGCCAGATAAACCGCCCGGCCCAGCCGCCGCCTTCGTCGTCATAGACCACATAGACCGCGTCGGGATTGTGCCCCAGCTCGCCGAACAGGGTTTCGAGTGACGCTTGCGACGGCAGCAGGCCGGGTGCCGGTGGCAAGCCCAGTTGTGTGCGTTTCGGGTCGACAAAACGGGCGCCCGGAATATGCCCGGCCTCGTAGCGTGCAACACTGGTCAGGTCAACCAGGATCAGTTCGGGTGCGTCGAGCCGGGCGAGCAGGTCGCCGGGCTCGATCACTAATGGCAAGCCAGAGAAGCCAGGCATAGGAAGCCTCCAGAGCAAAAAGGTGGGATTGTAGCGCTAGCGCCCGCGACTACTAAAGGTATTCAAGGCTTTCTCGATGCATTGGGCCGTTTTGCCAAAGGCTTGCACGCTGGTTTCGGAAAATGGCCCGCCGCCCTGGTCTGCCAGTATGAGCATGACCACGCGACCGTTATTGCTCAGCGAGCGTAGCAGCAGATGCTCGCCGGGGAACAGGCTGCGCAGGCTGTAGGGCAAGACTGCGGAGATCACCGCGTTGTTTTCGGGCGTCAGGCGCACTTGTGCAGGTTGCATCATCAGGCGTTGCAGCGCGGTGCTGTCACTGATGTTGACGGTCAGGTCGAAGGCGGTTCTGCCCAGGCCGGCAATCTGGTTGACGCTCAGGCTGGTCGAGGTCTTGTCGGGGGTGAGTATCATCACCCGGCGCATGCCGCACGCCTGCAAGGCTTCGCGGGCACAGGTGCTCAGATGCATCGGGTTGCTGAATGCGCTGGGTTGCTCCAGCAGCTGCCCGCAATGTTTGCGCCAGGCGACGAGTGCCTCGGCCGAGGGAGGCGGGGCTGCCTGCGAATTGTCCCCGTTGCGGCGTGAGTCCCACGGCCAGAGCAATGCCTGGGCCGGATGCCAAAGGTCGGGGCTGGAGTGATAGCGCGCGCTGCTCGCGGCCTGCTGGTGTGCCTGCTGCTGAACTTCGTCCAGGGGCATTTGCAGGTAAAGGCTGGTGACGTACTGCCAGCGCAGGTTGTGCGGTGTGTCCCAGCCCTGCTGGGCTGACAGCGCCAGGCAGTTGGCCAGCAACACACTGTTGGCAGGCTGGTTGAGCCAGCGCCGCAGGGCCGGGTCGGCGTCCAGCAGTTGTTGCTGACGCAGGGGGTGATGGGTGTCGCGGGCGATATGCAGCACCCTGACCAGGGTGCGGCGCTCTTCGGTGATCACCGTATAACCTTGCATCACCCACCCCGGCAGACGCCACAGCTCGGCCAGGCTGCGGCAGATATCAAACAGTGGCACACCAAAAAGCTGGCGCTCGACTTTACTGGCGCACTCATTGTGCCCGACCACCCGCCGTTCCCAGGTTTCGAGCAGCAGTGGGTGGGTCAGTGCCAGGGCCCATAGCGGTGACAGAAACAGCAAGCTGCTCCAGTAGATTTCCTGCCAGAGCCGCGCCAGGCGATTGCCGAACAGGCCAATGGCCTGTTGTGCGGCGTGCTGGCTGATCAGCTGGATTTGTCGGTAGGCCAGCGGGATATCCTCGATCGCCAGCGCCGGCACATGTTCGAGCAGCATCTGGGTGCGTTTGAGGCCCAGGCGGTTGATCGCCACTTCAAGGCTCTCGGCCGGCTCGCTCAGGCTGCTTTGGGCTTGCTGGTTGGCCTCGCGGATCAGTCTGAGGGCCAGCGCCGGGCTGTCCTGCATGACCTCGGCAATTTCGCGTAACGAGCGGCGACTGTCGTTGAGGGTCTTGAAGACCCGCGCATGGCTGGTTTGCGGGATCGGCAGATCGACGGCGTCCAGGTGTGCAACCCAGGCATCCAGGGTGGTGGGTGTTGATATCGGTGCGCGGGTTTCGTTGGCCATAATGAGGACGCGATGATCATCCAATCTGGGGGTCGAATGGCTTTTCGGCTCTACCGGCTATAGTCTGGCGCAGATTCGCCGATAAGGAGAAGAAGAGTTTTAGCTACGCTGGAATATGACCTTGAACCGACCCAAGAAGTACTTTTATATCTATGGCTAAAATTATCGGCATCATCGTCGTGTTCGCGAGTGTGCTCGGCGGATACGTACTTTCCCACGGCAAAATCGGGGCGCTGATCCAGCCGTTCGAGGTTTTGATCATCGGCGGTGCGGCCTTCGGTGCGTTCCTGCAAGCCAACCCCGGTTACATGACCATGCATGTGATCAAAAAATCACTGGGCATGTTCGGTTCGCGTTTCTCCCACGCTTTTTATCTTGAAGTGTTGGGCCTGGTTTACGAGATTCTCAACAAAAGTCGTCGCGAAGGCATGATGGCCATCGAGAGCGACATTGAAGACGCGGCCGCCAGCCCTATCTTCGCCAAATACCCCACTGTCCTTAAAGATGAGCGCATGACCGCGTTTATCTGCGATTACCTGCGCATCATGTCCTCGGGCAACATGGCCCCCCACGAGCTTGAGGGGTTGTTTGACATGGAGCTGTATAACCTCAAGGAAGAGCTGGAGCATCCTTCCCACGCCGTTACCGGTATCGCCGACGGCATGCCGGGTTTCGGTATCGTCGCCGCGGTACTGGGTATTGTGGTGACCATGGCCTCGCTGGGCGAAGGTGATCAGGCGGCCATCGGCATGCACGTTGGCGCCGCGCTGGTAGGTACCTTCTTCGGTATTTTGGCGGCCTATGGTTTCTTCGGTCCGTTGGCGACGTCTTTGGCTCACGATGCCAAGGAAGAACTCAACGTGTATGAATCGATCAAGGCCTCGCTGGTGGCTTCGGCCTCAGGCATGCCGCCGTCGCTGGCGGTCGAGTTTGGTCGCAAGGTCCTGTACCCCAAGCACCGGCCCAGTTTTTCCGAGCTGGAACAAGTGGTTCGTGGTCGCTGATTTATGGAAAACAACCAGCCCATAATCATCAAGCGCGTCAAGCGTTACGCCGCAGGCCATCACGGTGGCGCCTGGAAAATCGCCTTTGCCGACTTCGCCACGGCGATGATGGCGTTCTTTCTGGTGATGTGGCTGATGACGGCGGCCACGCCCGAGCAAAAGATCGCCATTGGTGGTTATTTCAAAGATCCGATCGGATTCAGCGAAAGCGGCACGCCCTACGTCATCGACCTGGGCGGCACTCCGGCCTTGGCGCCGGACAACACCCTCAACCCTGAAGAAAAACTGCAGCCCCAGCCCGACAAGATCAAGGTAGATGCCGAGCAGGTTGAAAGCATGGCCGAGCAGGTCGAGAAAGAGCGCCTCGAACTGCTGTTGCAGGAGTTGCAGAACAAGGTCGAAGAAAACCCGCAGCTGCGCAAGTTCAAGGATCAGTTGCTGTTTGAAATCACCCCGGACGGCCTGCGTATCCAGATCATGGATGCCGCAAACCGGCCGATGTTTGATGTGGGCAGTGCACGGCTCAAACCGTACTTCGAAGATATTTTGCTGGCCATGGCCGACACCATCAAGGCAGTACCCAACAAGGTCAGTATCAGCGGCCACACCGATGCCATGCCTTATGCGGGGGGCGGTGATTACGGCAATTGGGAGTTGTCGGCCAACCGTGCCAATGCAGCGCGGCGTGCGCTGGTGGCGGGCAGCTACCCGGAAGGGCAGATTGCGCGGGTGGTGGGTTATGCCTCGTCAGTGCTGTTCGACACGGCTAACCCCAATAATCCGGTCAACCGTCGTATCGACATTGTGGTGCTGAACAAAAAGGCCCAGCAGGCGATTGAAGGCGAGCAGGGTGCGGAGTCAGTCAAGCCCCAGGAACTGCCCAAGGCGCCAGTTGACCCGATCAAGCTGCCCGCCGACAAACAGCCACTGCCGATGCATGAAGAACGGCAGAAGCTGAATCTGTTTGACGACCCGCCGCCCTCACCCTAACCCTCTCCCAGAGGGAGAGGGGACTGAGCGCACGCGGCTTCAAGAACACTGATAATTTGCCCCCTCTCCCTCCGGGAGTGTATGGACCGGGGACATCGCGAACACTTTGTTCGGAGACATAGCGAACAGTTAGCGCAGCGATTTCCCTGATATTA
>NZ_WIWH01000110.1:0-572 GCF_009600035.1 Pseudomonas sp. FSL R10-2964
CCTGCAACCGCCAAGAATGGGATTTGACTGGGCAGTAAGCGCCACCTAACAAGTGGTTCAAGTCGCTCGCTTCGCTCTGGAACGGGCTAAAGCCCGTCCCTTAACCAAACATTATGGGCAGAGCAAAAATAGGGGTATGACCATCATATGGTACGGAGAGTAATTAACCAGCCAAAAACGACCGTTCAGACACCGGCTTAGCAACTGCCAACACCCTAATCCGGTATCTGAACGGTTTCAGCACGAATACGCAAAGCCATGACTGTTCTCGCCGATAACGCACGTAATTCCTCAGTGTGAAAAACCAGGTGCGCTCGATGCGGCTTGGTTTCCTCGTCCCAATGCTGCAGATCCTCCATTCGAAACTGATGCTTGCCCTGGTACGTAGCAGCGAGGTCAGCCGCCAAACCACGGGCAGCCTCTCCAGGCGTGATAATTGTCCAACCGATGATGTCGGCTAGCTGCTCGGCTGCCGACCGCTGTGTAACGCCCAAGGCGGCTGCACAAGCAAAATCGTTGTAGAGCTGAGCGCCCAACTCAGGATCATCCGTAGGATTTCCCGGACACAACCG
>NZ_WIWH01000111.1:0-535 GCF_009600035.1 Pseudomonas sp. FSL R10-2964
AGGAAGCCTTGGCTATGCGGCATGATGCTCCGGCTTCAATTCAATAACCGTGTTGCACTCAGCTCCTGCAACCGCCCGGCCATTTAATTGTCGAGATTATAAGCAAGTAGTGATAGTATATGGTTATCGGATCATTGACTAGACTGATGTGCTTTGTATTGTCCGCATTTGGAGGAAAAAATGTTTGTTAACACTGGTGCATCTATTGATTTAGATGCATGCGCGAAACCTTCATTTATGAACAATATCGTTACCAGGGGCAAGTTTTCACCTAATTAAGGTCGACTACGCGAGGTGTCGTGGCACAGGTAGAGCGCCACCCTTAGGTAGTAGACGCAACTACTGTATGAAAATACAACGCTAAGTTATTGATTTATATAGGCTGATTCAACGATTTCAGGCGATGGATTAAGCCAATAAAACCTATTTAAATCATGCACTTAGTGCCTATATCTGGTCACCTTGACATGGTGGGGGTCGTTGGTTCGAGTCCAATCGCGCCTACCAAACAAAATCCGCTCTGCTGGGCGGTCTA
>NZ_WIWH01000112.1:0-494 GCF_009600035.1 Pseudomonas sp. FSL R10-2964
CGCTCCGGCTCTGCTCCGTGGGCACGCCGCCACGGGCCATCCATGGCCCATCGCGGCTCTCCCGGCATCCATGCCGGGAGACCCACTCCACAGAACCTCCTCTCGGCCTCCCGGGAGGGCTGGCAGATCAAAAGCACTGCACCGCGAGGCGGCCGACCGGCCGGCCTGTTTGGCGGCGAGGTCTGCGAGCCCCGCACATCCCCTCTGTGGGAGCGGGCTTGCTCGCGATGGCATCGGCGCGCTTAGCCTGCCAGACCATGCCGTCTGCATCGCAGGTAAGCCAGCGTCCACAAGGGCTTGGTGCAGTTTCAAGCCTTAACCTTTGCTGTTGCTGTTGCTGTTGCTGTTGCTGTTGCTGTTGCTGTTGCCACGCGATTAATCAAGCGACGCGAATGCCCCTCACAGAAGGCCGAACGCAGGTGCTGTTATGGGGGTGGCGCGGCAGGACGCCGCGCCAGCCGCGATGGGCCATGGATGGCCCGTCGCGGCGTGCC
>NZ_WIWH01000113.1:0-458 GCF_009600035.1 Pseudomonas sp. FSL R10-2964
AACAACCTGCCATTCACCGCTCTCACCCCAGACTTTATTCCTTTCTTTAGACACAAGCTGCCGAAGGAACGAGGCTGGGTTCGATTGCGAAGCAATCGTAAAATCTAAATGCACGGTTTTTCAGTCAAATCGAGCATTCTGCATTTACGACGGCTATGCCGCCGGACGCAGCCTTCGGCAGCTGCTACAAGGTTTTGGTTGGGGTTTGGCCCCGTATTTACGGGGCGGGGAGGGTAAGTGGTTGTTCTCACGGCAAATTTTTTTAAAAAAGTTTAAAAATAAGTTTGACAGCTTACCCATCCAGTCTTAATATGCGCCCCGTCAACACAGCAACACGAAACAAGCAGAACGCAACACAGCAACACCCAAGACTGAAAGTTTGGGGCTATAGCTCAGCTGGGAGAGCGCTTGCATGGCATGCAAGAGGTCAACGGTTCGATCCCGTTTAGCTCCACCAA
>NZ_WIWH01000114.1:0-408 GCF_009600035.1 Pseudomonas sp. FSL R10-2964
ACCTGCGGCTGGATCACCTCCTTAATCGACGACATCAGCTGCTCCATAAGTTCCCACACGAATTGCTTGATTCATTGAAGAAGACGATAGCAGTAGACCAAAATTGGGTCTGTAGCTCAGTTGGTTAGAGCGCACCCCTGATAAGGGTGAGGTCGGCAGTTCGAATCTGCCCAGACCCACCAATTTTGTTTGGAAGCACCTGTAGAAATATGGGGCCATAGCTCAGCTGGGAGAGCGCCTGCCTTGCACGCAGGAGGTCAACGGTTCGATCCCGTTTGGCTCCACCATTACTGCTTACTTGTCGTAAAGCTTAGAAATGAACATTCCATCGAATGATGGTGAATGTTGATTTCTGATCTTTTGATTAGATCGTTCTTTAAAAATTTGGGTATGTAATAGAAAGTTAGA
>NZ_WIWH01000115.1:0-405 GCF_009600035.1 Pseudomonas sp. FSL R10-2964
CCTTACGGGGCGCTCCCCCGTAAGGTTTGGGCGTCCCGCAGGGCGCCCATGACAGACCGAAGGGATGGAGCGTTATTGATCTGTTTCAGCGGCGTATGACCTATTAGTCGTTCTATTGGCTTTTCTATTGCTGCGGTTATTGCTTGAGCAATAGAAGGGCCATAGGAAAAGTACAAAGGTGAAAAGGTACAAAAGAACAAAAATCCAAAAGCATTCGCGCTACGCGCTCACCAGCTCGACCCCCTAAAGGGGGACCCCCACTCACTGGGAAAGATCCAAAGCCGGTAATAACCTTGAGAGACAAGAGCACGAGCAATGATGGCTGACGCCAGTCTAAGGCCGCCCACTGGCGGCAATAATGATGGCTGCGCGACGCACTTGATGGCTCCCACTGGCGTGGGAGCC
>NZ_WIWH01000116.1:0-394 GCF_009600035.1 Pseudomonas sp. FSL R10-2964
TTGCCCAACCCCGCAACACGGGATTTAGCATCTCTATAGTGTGAGACAAGGACCGTCCTCGCCCCTTGCGCAGCAACTCACGAACTCGATCCATCAGTCTTCGCAGGCTTTCGGGGGCAGGTCGCACCCGTGTCTCTTGGCGATAGATCGTAATCGCGTAGCCCAGAAACTTTCGCTTCCAAGGCCGTGCTACTGCGCTTTTCTGCTCGTTGATACGTAGCTTCAGATGACCTTCCAGGAAGGCTCTGATGTTCGCCATCGCCCGTTGCCCTGCGCCTTCACTGCCGATGTAGATATTGCAGTCGTCAGCATATCGGCAGAACTTCAACTGCCGCCTTTCCAGCTCTCGATCAAGATCGGTCAGCAGGATATTCGACAGTAATGGGGACAGCGG
>NZ_WIWH01000117.1:0-392 GCF_009600035.1 Pseudomonas sp. FSL R10-2964
GGATCTGCGCCGCGTGCCAGTTGTCAGCCAGGGTCAAGTCGGAGAACTTCACCGCGTACTTAAACACCTCCATGAAGCCTTCCACGGGATCGCCCAGGATGGGCCTGCAATCCACGACCATGCTGTCGCCAGTGATCTTGTGCCACTCGGCGCTGAGGTCAGTTTGTGATGGCTGAGAGGTAGCCAAAATGATCATGTGGCAATGCGGATGCCAGCCCTTGCCCTTGTTGGTCAGCTCAAGGGTGTAAACAGCCCCCTCGGCTCTGCAAAGCTCAGTCCAGGGCGCGCCGCGAGTACCTGCGTTGAAGTCTCGGCGATGGTGCATTAGACGTTTGAGGGAGTGGCTGAGGTGAGCTTGCCGCTCGGCAAGATCAGGGCCGTTTCTAACGGTC
>NZ_WIWH01000118.1:0-379 GCF_009600035.1 Pseudomonas sp. FSL R10-2964
GGCAAGAAAGAGCAAAAGCTTAAGGATGACGAACTAATCGAAGCGTTCGCCGCCCTGCAAAAACGCGCTGAAGAGCGCCTGGCCAAGATGAGCGACGAAGCCTCTGCCGCCGGTAAAAAATTCCTCGAAGAAAACGGCAAGAAAGCGGGTGTTGTCACCACTGCTTCTGGCCTGCAGTACGAAGTCATCAAAAAGGCCGATGGCCCACAGCCAAAGCCAACTGACGTCGTGACCGTTCACTATGAAGGCAAGCTGATTGACGGCAAGGTTTTCGACAGCTCGATCGAGCGCGGTAGCCCGATTGACCTGCCAGTCAGCGGCGTGATCCCGGGTTGGGTTGAAGGCCTGCAACTGATGCACGTGGGTGAGAAGTACAAGC
>NZ_WIWH01000119.1:0-377 GCF_009600035.1 Pseudomonas sp. FSL R10-2964
CGAAAGCAGTGTGTCTGCTGTACTACCTGGTCACTAGGAGGGTGTAGACAAAATAAAGTAAACTTCTTGCCTCCTTTCTATGCAGCATTGAGCCATGCCTAAAACTGGACGCCCACCGGTAATCGCTGCGCACCATTATCCTCTGCTGGCCAGGCTCGCTCATACGCAGCCTTATTCCAGTCAAGCCGAACTGGCGCAAGCATTCCATGCAGAAACGGGCATCACCGCGCATCCCGACACCTTTGCAAAAGCGCTGAGACTGGCCGGGATCGTTCGAGTAAAGGAACGTGCCAAAGGTAGCTTCCAGCCTCCCGAGCCTCGTAAGTCTTATGGCTATACCGAGGCACACCGGCGTCAGTTGCCGGAGCAACGCTACC